>NZ_JBEZVK010000013.1:57818-159871 GCF_040636955.1 Streptomyces sp. NPDC032472 | reverse complement strand
CGCCCCGGCCCCCGCGTGCGGCCCGCCCGCCCGCGCCGGCCCCCGCACCCGAGCCGGCACCTGCGCCCCCGCTCCCGCCCGTCAGCCGCAGCACCGCGGGCATCGGGTGCGCCAGGACGGCGAACTGGGCGCTCGGCGACCAGGAGCGGGCGTGCGCCTTCAGCCCGACCGGGACCCGGTCGAGCTTGGCGACCGAGCCGAGCAGGGCCCCGGCGTGGATGTAGTGCGACAGCAGGCGGGCGGACGCGGCGACGACGCCGGGGCTGAAGTCGCAGACGCTGAGCTGGCGCAGCTGGCGTACCAACAGGGCGGTGGCCAGCGGCGGCAGGTCGACGTCGAGGATCGCGATCCGGTCGGTTTCCAGGATGGCGCGCACGGTGTGCATCCGGCGGACGGTGGCGGGCGGCAGCCAGGGCGGGACGACGGCCAGGACGTGGCCGTGGCGCTCCAGCAGGGCGCTGGTCTCGGCGAGGGCGCCTTCGAGGTCGAGCTGCCCGGGCGGGCCGATGACGGCGGCCGGCGGCGTGTGCCGGTCAGGGGCCGGCAGCACCAGATCGGCGCTGGTGACGGCAATGGCGATCGGCACAGCGAATCCCCCTGTTCACCCCGTACGCCACACACGTTCACGCGGTCGCCGCGTACGCGCACACCCTGCGCGACCGCAAACGCCTCGCGCGTTTCCCCCTTGCACCGGAACCATATCCGCGACCTTGCCGAGGAGTCAGGGCCTTGGGAATTCCTGTGCCAGGAGCACATGTCACAGGTGGCGGAAAACCCGGACATCCAGGATCGGACGGTCGATCAGTTCAAGCCAGATTGCAAAGAGTATTGACACCAGAATTGGTCTGGACCAACTTGTCTGCGGGGTCCCCACACGCCACCCCCCACGGCCCCGGTCCCTCCTGAGCACCCTTCACCTCCCCACCGCTTCCCCACCCCCCTCCCCACCTCCTCCCCCCACGGAGCCCACGTGAACCGCATACGCTCCCTCGCCCTGCTCGGCGCGGCGACGCTCACCGCCGGCGGCCTGACCGCCCTGGCCACCGGCACCGCACAGGCCGCCGACGTCAACGTCGTCCGCAACGGCGGCTTCGAGTCCGGCCTCACGCACTGGAACTGCAGCTCCGGCAGCGGCGCCGCCGTCCCCTCACCCGTCTACGCCGGGGCCGCGGCCCTGCGCGCCACGCCGGCGGGCCAGGACAACGCGCAGTGCAGCCAGACCGTCACGGTCAAGCCGAACTCGACGTACACCCTCAGCGCGCAGGTCCAGGGCAGTTACGTGTACCTCGGCGCGACCGGCACCGGCACCCAGGACGTGTCCACCTGGACCCCCGGCTCGGGCGGCGGCTGGCAGAAGCTGGCGACCACCTTCACCACCGGCCCGAGCACCACCCAGGTCACCGTCTGGACCCACGGCTGGTACGGCCAGCCGGCCTACACGGTGGACGAGTTCAGCGCCTTCGGCCCGGACGGCGGCGGCCCCACCGACCCCGGCCCCTCGCTCCCGGGCGCCCCGGCCGGGACCGCCGTTTCCGGCCAGAGCGCGGACGCCCTCACCCTTTCGTGGAGCGCGGTCAGCGGGGCCGCGGGCTATTACGTCTATCAGGACGGCGTCCGCGTCCAGACCGTGTCCGCCCCGCCCGCCCGGATCACCGGGCTGGCCGCCTCCACCTCGTACGCCTTCCAGGTGAGCGCGTACAACGCGGCGGGCGAGGGCCCGAAGTCCGCCCCGGTGACCGGCACCACGACCGGCACCGGCAACCCGGACCCGAATCCGAACCCGGCCGTCCCCAAGCACGCCCTGACGGGCTACTGGCAGAACTTCGACAACGGCGCGACGGTCCAGAGGATCTCCGACGTGCCGTCCCAGTACGACATCATCGCGGTCTCCTTCGCCGACGCCACCGCCACGCCCGGGGCGATCTCCTTCACCCTCGACTCGGCCGGCCTCGGCGGCTACACCGTCGACCGGTTCAAGGCGGACATCGCCGCGAAGAAGGCGGCCGGCAAGTCCGTCGTCCTCTCGATCGGCGGCGAGAAGGGCACCATCACGGTGAACGACTCCGCCTCCGCGGCGAACCTGGCGAATTCGGCGTACGCGCTGATGCAGGAGTACGGCTTCGCCGGCATCGACATCGACCTGGAGAACGGCCTCAACCCGACGTACATGACCCAGGCGCTGCGCGCACTGTCGGCGAAGGCGGGCCCCTCCCTCGTGCTCACCATGGCCCCGCAGACGATCGACATGCAGTCCACGCAGAGCGGCTACTTCAAGACGGCCCTGAACGTCAAGGACATCCTCACCGTCGTCAACATGCAGTACTACAACAGCGGCTCGATGAACGGCTGCGACGGCAAGGTCTACTCCCAGGGCTCGGTGGACTTCCTCACCGCGCTGGCCTGCATCCAACTGGAGGGCGGCCTCGATCCCTCGCAGGTGGGCATCGGCGTGCCGGCCTCGCCGAGCGGCGCGGGCAGCGGCTACGTCGCGCCGGCCGTCGTGAACAACGCCCTCGACTGCCTGGCCAGGGGCGTGAACTGCGGGTCCTTCAAGCCGGCGCGGACCTGGCCCGGGTTGCGCGGGGCGATGACCTGGTCGACCAACTGGGACGCCAAGGCGGGGAACGCTTGGTCCAACGCGGTGGGTCCGAAGGTTCACAGCCTGCCGTAGGCGGTACGTGTGGGGGTGGCCTTCGCGGAATCTGGCCGAATTCAGGCCCTTGACCGGGACATGCCATAAGAGCACGCTGTGCGCGTCCGCACGGCTACCCCCACACTCCCACCCAGGAGAACGCATGCGGCTCCACACACGACGCAGGGCCGCCGTCACGGCGGCCCTGCTCGCTCTCGCTCTCGGCGCACCCGCCTACGGCCTGAGCGCGACGGCGGCCCCGCCGCCCAGCCCCTCGACGGCCACCCTCGACGACACGATCGCCCAGTACGAGATCAAGGGCCCGGCCACGCCGGCCGAGCGAACCGCCCTGCTCCGTACGGGTGTCTCCATCGACGAGGTCGACGCCCGCTCGGTCGTCGTCAGCGCCGACGCACAGCAGGCCAGGAAACTGCGCGCGCTCGGCTACAAGCTGACCGCCCTGCCCGGCCCGCCGGACCGCTCCGAACGGGGGGTCGTCGCGAACCCGATGGACTTCCCGTCCGCGGACTCCAAGTACCACAACTACGCGGAGGCGAGCGCCGAGATCGACCAGCGCATCGCCCAGTACCCCTCGATCATGAGCAAGAAGGTGATCGGCAAGTCGTACCAGGGCCGCGACATCATCGCCATCAAGATCAGCGACAACGTCGCGACGGACGAGAACGAGCCCGAGGTCCTCTTCACCCACCACCAGCACGCCCGCGAGCACCTGACCGTCGAGATGGCGCTCTACCTGCTCAAGGAGTTCGGCTCCAAGTACGGCACCGACTCCCGCATCACCAACCTCGTCAACAGCCGCGAGATCTGGGTCGTCCCCGACCTCAACCCGGACGGCGGCGAGTACGACATCGCCACCGGTTCCTACCGCTCCTGGCGCAAGAACCGGCAGCCGAACTCCGGCTCCTCCTCGTACGGCACCGACGAGAACCGCAACTGGAACTACAAGTGGGGCTGCTGCGGCGGCTCCAGCGGCAGCAAGAGCTCCGAGACCTACCGCGGCTCGGCCCCCGAGTCCGCGCCCGAGGTGAAGGTCGTCTCGGACTTCGTCCGCAGCCGCGTCGTCGGCGGCAAGCAGCAGATCACCGCCGCCATCGACTTCCACACCTACAGCGAACTGGTGCTGTGGCCGTTCGGGTGGACCTACAACGACACGGCGCCCGGCATGACCGCCGACGACCTCGCCGTGTACAAGACCATCGGCACGAGCATGGCCAACAGCAACGGCTACACGCCGGAACAGTCCAGCGACCTGTACATCACCGACGGCACCATCGACGACTGGCTGTGGGGCGACCAGAAGATCTTCGCCTACACCTTCGAGATGTACCCGTCCGACACCGGCGGCGGAGGCGGCTTCTACCCGCCCGACGAGGTCATCGACCGCGAAACCGCGCGCAACCGCGACGCCGTGCTCCAACTCCTGGAGAACGCGGACTGCATGTACCGCTCCATCGGCAAGGCGGCCCAGTACTGCGCCTAGCGACCGCCTGACGCCCGCGGTTCCGGGGCGCCCCCGCCACCAGGGGGGCGCCCCGCTCCGTTGCGCCGGCCCCTACGGCATCGGCGTCGGGGCCGTAGGAGCCGTAGGGGTCGTCGGGGCAGGACCGCCGCCCGCGTAGTCGCGGCCGATGGCGTCGGCCGTGCGCACCAGGAGCGGCAGCAGGTCCAGCAGGCCGTCCGCGTCGGCCACCACGGTCGGCGCGGAGAGCGACATCGCGGCGGCGACCCGCCCGTGCGGCCCGTACACCGGCGCGGCCAGGCAGTTGAGGGACTCCTCGTGACCGCCGAGGTCAGTGGCCCAGCCCTGCTCCCGCACGAGGGCCAGCTCGCGCAGGAAGGCGGCCGCGTCCGGGGTGGAGCGGGCGGTGTGGCGCGGGTAGTCGATCCGCTCGGCGAGGGCGCGGCGCTCGGCCTCGGGCAGATCGGCGAGCAGGACCTTGGCGACGGCGGCGACCGTCAGCGGGACGGGCCGGCCGATGCGGGAGTACATCCGGACCGGGTAGCGGCTGTCGACCTTGTCGACGTACACGACCTCGTCGTCCTGGTGGAGGGCCAGGTGCACGGTGTGGCCGGTGGCCCGGTTCAGCTCCACGAGGTGCGGGTGCGCGACCTCGCGGACGTCGAGGTTCTCCACGGCCTCCGCGGCCAGGGCGAACAGGCGGGCGCCGAGCCGGTAGCGGCCGTCGCCCTGGCGGTAGGCGTAGCCGTGCTCGTGCAGGGTGCGCAGCAGCCGCAGGGCGGTGCTCTTGTGGACCGCCAGCTCCTCGGCGACCTCGCCGAGGCCGGCCGGCCCCGCGGCCAGCACGGGCAGGATCCGCAGCGCCCGCTCCACCGACTGGCTCACACCCTGCCCTTCCGTCTGTCTTCCCTGCAACCGCGGCACGTTGACCCGTCGTCACCGCGGATGTTAGACAGCAGAAGCACCACCCGCAACGGACGTTGCGGACACTGCAACGCATGCACCGCAGCGCAACCCGAGGAGGATCCGCATGGGCAGCGACGCCGTCCGCAGGCTCGCCGACGAGCCGGTAGACCACCGATTCAAGGGCCTGCCCCCGGACGCCGAGCGCGCCGCCCTCACCGTGGGCGCCCTCGCGGCCCAGCGCCGCAGCCTGTACACCGGCGGCTTCACCACCCCCGTCCTGACCCTCGACGCCGAGGCGCTGGAGCACAACCTCACCGCCCTCGGCGAGTACGCCGCCCGCCACCACCTGGCCTTCGCCCCGCACGGCAAGACCTGCATGGCGCCGCAGCTGTTCGAACGCCAGCTGGAGCACGGAGCCTGGGGCATCACCGCCGCCGTCCCCCACCAGGCCCGCGTCTACCGCGCCTTCGGCATCCAGCGGATCTTCCTCGCCAACGAGCTCGTCGACCCCGCCGCCCTGGCGTGGGTCGCCGAGGAGCTCGTCGCGGACCCCGACTTCCGGTTCGTCTGCTACGTGGACTCCGTACGCGGCGTCCACCTCATGGACCGGGCCCTGCGCGACCACTCCGCGGTCCTCGACGTCGTGATCGAGCTCGGCGCCGGCGAGGGCGCCCGCACCGGCGCCCGCAGCGACGACGACTGCCGGGCGGTCGCCGACGCCGTCGCCGACGCCACCGCCCTGCGCCTGGTCGGCATCGCCGGGTACGAGGCCGAGGTGCCGGACGCGAACCCGGAGTCCGTCCACGCCTACCTACGCCGGATGACCGCCCTGGCCGTCGAGTTCGACAAGGCCGGCCGCTTCGGCCCCGACCTCGCGGAGATCATCGTCAGCGCGGGCGGCTCCGCCTGGTTCGACGCCGTCGCCGACGTCTTCGCCGAGCTGCCGGAACTGTCGCGGCCCACGCTGCGGCTGCTGCGCTCGGGTGCGTACGTCTCCCACGACCACGGCTGGTACACCCGCCTCACCCCCTTCAACCGGATCCCGCAGGAAGGCGGGCTGCGGCCGGCGTTCCGGCTGTGGACCCAGGTGGTCTCCCGGCCCTCCCCCACGCAGGCCTTCGTCAACGCCGGCAAGCGCGACATCGCCTACGACCTCGGCCTGCCCGAGGCCGAGCTGGTGCGCGACGCCCTGACCGGCGAGGAGCGGCCCGCCGCCGGGATCCGCGTGGTCAAGCTGTCCGACCAGCACGCGTGGCTGGAGACCGACTCCGCCGGCGCGGTCGACGTCGGCGACTGGGTCGCGCTCGGCATGTCCCACCCCTGCACCATCTTCGAGAAGTGGCCGCTGATCCCGGTCGTGGAGGCCGACGGCACCGTCACCGAGTTCGTGCGCACCTTCTTCTGATTCCTCCGATGGACCTGGTGATCCGCGGGGCCCGCGTCGTCGACGGCACGGGCGGGCCCTCGTACACCGCCGACGTGGGCGTCCACGAGGGCCGGATCGCGCAGATCGGCCGGATCCGCAGCGGCGGGCGGCGCACCCTCGACGCGCACGGCCTGGCGCTGGCCCCGGGTTCGTCGACATGCACGCCCACAGCGACCTGGCCCTGCTGCGCGACCCGGACCACAGTGCGAAGGCGGCCCAGGGGATCACCCTGGAGGTCCTCGGCCAGGACGGGCTGTCGTACGCGCCGGTCGACGACCGCACCCTCGCCGGGGTGCGGGCGGCCATCACCGGCTGGAACGGCCCCGGCGAGGACGCCGACTTCACCTGGCGCAGCGTCGGCGGCTACCTCGACCGGCTCGACACCGCCGGCATCGCCGTCAACGCCGCCTACCTCGTCCCGCACGGCACCGTACGCGCGTACGCGGTCGGCTGGGACGACCGGCCCGCGACGCCGGCCGAGCTCGACCGGATGCGCGCGCTCGTCGCCGAGGGGCTCACGCAGGGCGCGGTCGGGATGTCCTCGGGGCTCACCTACACCCCCGGCGCGTACGCCTCCCGCGCCGAGCTGACGGAGCTGTGCCGCGTGGTGGCCGCGTACGGCGGCTACCACTGCCCCCACCACCGCTCGTACGGGCGCGGGGCGCTCGCCGCGTACGCCGAAATGCTCGCCGTGGCGCGGGAGGCGGGCTGCGCGCTGCACCTCGCGCACGCCACCTTGAACTTCCCCAAGAACGAGGGCCGGGCCCCCGAACTGCTCGCCCTGCTCGACGAGGCACTGGCCGGCGGCGCCGACATCACCCTCGACACCTACCCGTACACCCCCGGCTGCACCACCCTCGCGGCGCTGCTGCCGAGCCGGGCCGGCGAGGGCGGCCCGGACGTGGTCCTGGCGCGGCTGCGCGACGACGCCGAGGCGGAGCGGATCCGGCACGCGCTGGAGGTGACCGGGTCCGACGGCTGCCACGGCGTCCCCGTCGACTGGACGGCCGTGGAGGTCTCGGGCACCGCGGACCCGGCGCTCGCCGCGTACGCGGGCACCCGGCTGCGGGACTGGGAGGGCGCCCGGCGGCTGCTGCTGGCGGACCGGCTCGGGACGACCGTCCTGCAGCACGTCGGGCACGAGGAGAACGTCCGGGCCATCATGCGCCACCGCACCCACACCGGCGGCTCCGACGGGATCCTGCAGGGCGCGAAGCCGCACCCGCGGGCGTACGGCACCTTCCCGCACTACCTCGGCCGGTACGTGCGCGAGCTCGGCGTGCTCTCGCTGGAGGAGTGCGTGGCCCACCTGGCGGGCCGCCCGGCGGCCCGGCTGCGGCTCCCGGACCGGGGCCTGGTGCGGGCGGGCCACCGCGCCGACCTCGTCCTGTTCGACCCGGAGACGGTGGCGGCCGGGGCCACGTACGACAACCCGCGCGCCCTGCCGGCCGGCATCCCGCACGTCCTGGTCGACGGCCGCTTCGTGATGCACGACGGCCGCCGCACGAACGCCCTGGCGGGGCGCGCCATCCGCAGGACGCGGCACGGGGGGCGGTGAGCGGAGCGGGCGGTGAGCGGGGGCGGGGGGAGCAGGTAGCGCGGGGCGCTATTCCGCGGGCAGGATGATGCCCCCGGCCGCGATGCCCAGATCGACCCGCGCCCGCTCGTGGTACACGTTCATCAGCTCGATCAGCCTCAACGTCCCGCCCGGGAAGTCCGCTTCGGGGTCGCGGGTGGCAACCTCCTCCCGCCACAGCTCCCGGTTGACGGCGTCGGCGGCCTCGACCGCCTCCGGCGACGCCAGCAGGATCAGCGTCTCGAACATCGCCGAGCGCCGCAGCTCGGCCTCCTCCATCGCGGCGAGGTACCCCTGCCGCTCCTCACTGCCGGCCGCGGCGGCCTGCCGCGCCCGCTTCGCGTTGGCCGATATCTCCTTCACGCACGTGGCGTACTGGAGGTAGGTGTCGAGCTTGCGCTCGTCCCAGCGCGTGGCCATCGCCCGCCGGTGGCGGGCGCGTTCGGCCGCCGACGTGGCGAGGAAGGAGGTCACCGCTCCGATGAGGACGCCCGCGAGCGTCACGAGTTGACTGATCATGGACAGGCATCCTGTCCCATCCGGTCCCGCGCCCGCGGCCTGGGCAAGACGCCCCCGCCACGACGGGCCGGCTGCCTACGATGAGGGCGTGATCGCTTTCGTGCCCGCCGCCGTGCTCCTGGTCCTGTTCCTGGTGAGCGTGCGGGCCGACCGCCGGCGCTTCCGCAACGCGGTCCTGCTGGGGCTGACCCTGATATGCGCCTCGCTCGGGGTGCTGTTCCTGATACCGGCGCTCCCCGGACCGCTCGCGGTCGCCGCCTGGGCGCTGGTCCTCCTCATACCCGGGCTGGGCACGCTCGCGCTGGGCTGCTTCCTGGTCGGCAACGGCCTGACCATGATCCGGAGGGAGGGGCGCAGCCCGACCAACCTGCTGTCCTTCGCCGCCGGCATCGGGATCTTCGCGCTCACCGCCCTGGTCCTCACCCTGGCCGGGCAGGGCTCGCGGGCCATGGACACGCTGGCCGCGGGGCTGGTCCTGGTCGTCGGCTACGTCTCCTTCATCTTCGTCTGCTTCCTCGCGTACGCGTTCCTGTACGGGCGGATCCGGGTCCGCGGGGACGTGGACTACGTGGTGGTGCTGGGCTCGGGCCTGATCGGCGGCGACCGGGTGCCGCCGCTGCTGGCGTCCCGGCTGGCGAAGGGCCGGCAGATCCAGGACGTCCAGGCGGCGCGCGGCGGCCGGGTGCCGCTGCTGCTGGCCTCGGGGGGACGGGGGTCGGACGAGCAGCTGTCGGAGGCGCGGGCCATGGCCGACTGGCTGATCGCGTCGGGGGTTCCGCGGGAGCAGATCGTGCTGGAGGACCGCTCCCGTACGACGCGGGAGAACCTGGAGTTCAGCCACGCGATCATGGAGGCGGCCGACCCGGACTACCGGTGCGTCGTCGTCACCAACAACTTCCACGCCTTCCGCGCGGCGATGACGGCCCGCAGGGCCGGGGTGAACGGGCAGGTGCTGGGCTCGGCGACCGCCCGCTACTTCTGGCCGAGCGCCACGATCCGCGAGTTCGTCGCGGTGTTCTGGGAGCACAGGGCGGTCAACCTGACCGTCTGCGGAGCCATTGCCGTACTGACGGTGGTGGCGGCGCTGGCGGCGTAGCGGGCGACATGACGCCCTGGGATGCGTTCATGGGGCCGGCGCCGGAGTATGGGGGCACTGGGGGGAACCGACGCAGGAGGTAACCGATGGGAAGTGAATCGGACCAGCAGCGTGAGACCGTCACTCCGTCGTCCAAGCTGTGGACGGGCGGAGAGCGGGCTTACGACCCCGAGGACCTCGTCATGGCGACGGGCGCCGACCCGACTCCGGAGCGGGTCGAGAAGGCCCGGCAGCTGATCGAGAAGGAAGGCGCGAGGGTCATCGAGCGCTTCCTCCCTTGAGGGAGAGGCCGAGGTCACCGGCAGTGTCCACCGGGCGGCCGGCCGTACTCGCAACGGTCGGCCGCCCGCACGCGATCAAGGCGACGATCCACCGCACCGGAAGCCGTACCGGGCCGTGTCGCGGCGGCCGCATCCGGACCGGGTGAAGGATCGTTAAGCCTCCGGGGGGTCGTTACTCGGAGGCAGCATGCAGACGATCACCATCGACTGGGACCACCCCGCCGACCCGGCGCCGCCCCTCGCGCGGGACCACGTACGCGATTACGTGCGGACCGGCGGCGAAGACGGCCACCTCTGGCACGGGGTGCCCACGCTCCTCCTGACCACCTTGGACCGCGCGACGGGCCGCACCGCCCGCACCCCGCTGATCTACACCGAGGACGAGCGCAGACTGGTCGTCGCGGCGGCGGCCTGGGGCGCCCCGGAGCACCCGGCCTGGTACCGCAACCTGACGGCACACCCCGAGGTCCGCATCCAGATCGGCCGCACGATCTGCTGCGCCGAGGCCCGCACGGCGACCCGCCACGAACGCGAGGCCTACTGGCCGGCCCTGACCGCGCTGTGGCCCCCCTTCGACGACTACCAGTCGCAGACACCGCGCACGATCCCGCTGGTCATCCTGGACCGCGGGGCGGGCCCGGAGGGGGCGGGGCGGTAGCGAGGCGGGGCGGGCGGGACTCCGGCCAGCCGGGGCCGGGGCGCCGCGGGACGACGACGGCGGAGGTCACGCCCGGAGCCGGCCTGGAAGCTGGACGGGAGCCGAAGGGCGGGGTCGGAGGAGTGTCCGGGGGCTTTCCCGGCCGCCCACTGTCCTTCCGGTGCGGGCCGGCCTGCCCCGGAATGCCAAAGAGCTGCCGGGAAAGCCCCCGAAGGATGGCCAGGGGGAACAATCCGGCAATGGCCCTCGTCAGAGAGGGCAGGGCCGGGTCGGGCACAGCCGGTTCGTCGACATGGCGAACACCTGATCGGCCTGTTCTACTTCGTTAGCAATGAAGGCAGTTCGTCGGCAGTGGACTGGCAAATCCGCGGTCCCGTTGGCAATGACCACATCCAGTAGGGATGTTTGTTGGGGCTCTTCCCAACTTCTCCGGGTGCACGTGGTCGGTGGTCATGCTTGGCCCCGTGCCCGGTGCCGCTTCGTGTACGACCAGGTCACGGCCGTCATCAATGCCGGGATGGCGCACAGCGGCGCGAAGACGAAGCCCCAGACGGTCTGTGCCGTACCACTTGACATGTACGTCTGGCTCTCGACGGTGAAGGCGACCACGAGTTGCCACAGTGCCATCATGACCAAGACGGCCGAGGCGGTCCAGGCCAGCGCGGCGAGAGTTCGGGGGCGCAGTGGCCGCCACCGGTCGCTGACAAGTAGCAGCGGGAACAGGGCGGCCAGCTCGGCGATGACGGAGAGGCCGACGACGTACGCGATACCCCACCCCGGGATGTCGAAGACGTCGCGCAGGACCTGGTCGCTGTAGCCGACGTAGACACCGGATGCCATGGCGATGCGCCACAGACCGGACGGGACGGCGCAGAGGGCGATGGCGTGGGCGGCGCGGCGGGCCCAGACGGGTGCGGAGTCAGAGCCATGGAGTGGAGCGGTCGCTGTCGTCATGACATACATGCTGGCCGTGGACATGGCAGCCAGGCATCGTCCGCTACGGCGGACCGTCTCCACTGTGCGGGGGAGGGCGCACCCCGCTGAGGTACAACCTGAGCGGGGTGCGTCCTGGGCCGCAGCACCCTTCTGCAGAACATCTGCCAGTGGAACGCCGGGGGCACGCTCGGCGGCCGGGACGAGGAAGGCATGGTGGTGCCCGTCCTGCTCCCGTCCGCCGAGCAGAGCGCGGAGCAGATCACGGTTCGCGCACTGGTCACGGCCGGGCGGGTGGCCAGAGACCACGTCCGGACGGGCGAGCTCGTGGAGGAGGACCTCCGCCGGCTGGCGCGTGCCCGCTCGATCCTCCAGGTGGCCCCGCTGTTCGTCCTGGCCCCGGCCGTACTGGGGACGGGCAGCTGGTGGAGCACGCCCGGCGCCTGGTGCGCGAGCACCAGGTCCAGCTGGTCGGGGTGGACGGCCTGGACGCCGTGGGACCCGGTCGCCACCACCCCACTCGGCGCCGTCTCGCGGCGACGCGACAGATCGCTACACGGTCTCTCACATCTCGGCGTCCGGCGGCCATTACGCGACAGACCGCTGCCCACATCAGCCCGTTCGGCATCCGGCTCCGGTCCGCGCCCAAAGAGCGCCCACCGGCGGCCCAGGCGCACTCACCGCAGCAATCAACCGTCCCTTGGACGTTGGGATGCTTCATACGACCCGAAGACGGCCGCCAGTCGCCGAGCAAGAGGCAAAACGTAGCGATCCAACGCGCCCACCAGCCAGGGACGGTCGTCGGCCGCCGAGACGTGAGGGACCACGTAGCGTTCTGCTGCGCTACCAGCCCAAGACGGCCGCCGGACGCCGAGACGAGAGGAGCGCGTAGCGATGTGGGGCGCTCCCCGCTCCTGGCAGCCATTTCGTCGACGTCTGGTGCAGGTCGGAGCCCCTCGGCTCCGGAGAAAGCCCTCTTGCGCGTCTTGGCGGCTCGGCTGCCCCGATGCCCGGTGCCGGGCAGGGGTGGTGGTCCCAGGCGGAAGGATTCCGCACATCGCGACCCGGCCCTGCCCTCTCTGACGAGGGACGAGGCCGGACATGACCCCCTGGCCATCCTTCGGGGGCTTCCCGGCAGCTCTTTGGCATTTCGGTTCGTGTCGGCTTGTCAAGGGTCGCCGAAGGCGATCGCGCAGCGACGCGACGCAGGAGCGCCCTTGACGAGCCGGCGCGAACCGAAAGGACAATGGGCGGCCGGGACGCCCCCGGACGCCCCCCGACCCCGATCGACCGTGACCCCGCCCCTCAGCTCCCGGCCGGCCGATCCATCCGCACCCGCCCCGAAGCCCCGCCCCGCCGACGCAGCCCAGCCCAGCCCTCTCTCCCCCCCACGGGAGCCCCCGCCCCCCGACATGGGTCAGCTGAAGACGACCGAGCGGAGGAGGAGGCGTTCGCTTGCGCGGCCGCCCGGGCGGAGGGAGTAGTGGTCGCCCGTGCAGTCGGGCTCGGTGAAGACCACCGCCGTCGAGTCGGTCAGGTTGCGCGGCGAGTGGGCCGGGGAGCTGGCGCCCGGGTCCGCCACCTCGGGCAGGGTGATGCACTCCCCGCTGGCCGGGTTCTCCAGGACGCCCACCTGCGGGCTGCCGTTCAGGCCGCTGTAGACGTAGACGAAGTCGCCCGTGGCCGCGGACGCGGAGGCGGGGATGGTCAGGACAAGGGTCAGGGCGCCGAAGGCGGCGACGGCGGCATTGCGAAGACGCATGGAAAGGGGATCCCTTCACAAGGAGCAACAACCACAAGGAGCGACAACGTGCGGGAGCCACCTTTCCGGCGCACCGCCTCCCGGGTCACTGGTCCGCCCCCGGCGAATCGATCCGTCGTCGCCTGAACGGAGCAACCTCCGTGTCACCGCGCGCCCCTCACCCGTGGTCGTAGACCGTCACCGCCACCCCCCGCTCGCACAGCGCCCCCCTGACCAGCGGTTCGATGCGGGACCACTTGCCGCCCGCCAGGCCGCAGCCGATGCGCGGCATGTGGACCGAGGCGTCCAGCTCGACGGCGTGGTCGGCGAGGGCGGCCAGGCAGCGTTCCACCGCGTCGTAGCGGATCGGGACACCGGCGCTGCCGGTGCGTATGCCGTGCTGGCCGACCATGTTGGCGACCCAGGTGTCGGGCCGGACCCGGACCAGCCGGACCGAGCCCAGCCCGAAGTCGTTGCCGGCGCGCCCCCGGTGCCAGGCCCGGTAGTCGGCCTCGGGCTCGGGCCAGCGTTTCGAGAGGGCCAGGACGAAGCCCTTGCCCCAGCCGCCGATGTCGTTGCAGACGTGGGCGATGATCTTCGGCCCCTTGGCCTGCGGGCTCGTCGCGTCCCCTTTGATGATCTGCAGCGGTGTCATCTGCCCACGGTACGCAGGGCCACTGACACATCCCGGCCCGGCGGGACCCCGCCTACGCCCGCACCCGTACGAAGCCGCCCCGCGCCGCTCCCGAGCCGAGCAGGTGGGGCCAGTCCGGCTCCGCGGGCAGGGACTCCAGGGAGAGCACGAGCGCCCCGCCGGCCTGCTCGACGTCCGCGCACCAGTCGGCCGTGGCGTCCGGGCCGCAGGGCGCGCCGGAGCCGTCGACCACCGGGGCGCCGAGGGCCGGGATGACGAGCCCCGCGTCACCGGGGCCGTCCACGAGGCACAGCGTGAGCATCGGGGCGATCATCCAGCCTTCGCACACGGGCACCCGCCCGTCGGGCGCGGCGAGGACCGGCAGGGCTTCGTGGACGGAGGTGTCGGCCAGCAGGAGCGCAGGGCGGTCTGCACCCCGTACGAACAGGGCGTTCTCGGGATCGAAGAGCATCGGGCCACTCTCGCAGACCCTGCCGCGCGGCCGACGAGGCCCGGCCGCGGCCAAGGTGACGAGCGCAACACCGCCCTGCCGCTGATCCTGCGCACCCCACCGATTCCGCAGGTCGGGGCCGGGCTCAGCCCCCGTTTCCAAGGGTTCGGCGGGCCGCCGGCCTCCCATCCCGCTAAACGGGACATTTCCCTCGCGCTGCTTCGGCGGAGAAACCGCAGCGGCCCCGCCGCCAGGCCCGTAAGCTCCCGTCATGCAGGTGATCCAGTCAACGAAACTCGCCAATGTCTGCTACGAGATCCGCGGCCCCGTGCTCGAAGAGGCCATGCGACTCGAAGCAGCAGGTCATCGCATCCTCAAGCTGAACACCGGCAACCCCGCGGCCTTCGGCTTCGAGTGCCCGCCGGAGATCCTCGAGGACATGCTCCGCAACCTGGGCAACGCCCACGGCTACGGGGACGCGAAGGGGCTGCTCTCCGCGCGCCGCGCGGTCATGCAGCACTACCAGACCAAGGGCGTCGACCTGGACGTCGAGGACATCTACCTCGGCAACGGTGTTTCCGAGCTGATCCAGATGTCGATGCAGGCGCTGCTCGACGACGGCGACGAGGTGCTCGTCCCGGCGCCGGACTACCCGCTGTGGACCGCCTCCGTGAACCTCGCCGGCGGCACCGCCGTGCACTACCGGTGCGACGAGCAGTCCGACTGGATGCCCGACCTCGCCGACATCGAGCGCAAGGTCACCGACCGCACCCGCGCAATCGTGATCATCAACCCGAACAACCCGACCGGCGCCGTCTACGACGACGAGATGCTGCGCGGTCTGACGGACATCGCGCGCCGCCACAACCTGGTCGTCTGCTCCGACGAGATCTACGACCGGATCCTCTACGACGGCGCCACGCACACGAACACCGCCGTGATCGCGCCGGACCTGCTGACCCTCACCTTCAGCGGGCTGTCCAAGAACTACCGCGTCGCCGGCTACCGGTCCGGCTGGATGGCGGTCTGCGGCCCGAAGAAGCACGCGGCCTCGTACATCGAGGGCCTGACGATCCTGGCCAACATGCGCCTGTGCGCGAACATGCCCTCGCAGTACGCCGTCGCGACGGCCCTCGGCGGCCGGCAGTCGATCCAGGACCTGGTGCTGCCCGGCGGGCGGCTGCTGGAGCAGCGCGACACCGCGTACGACCTGCTGACGCAGATCCCGGGCGTCACCTGCGTGAAGCCGAAGGGTGCGCTGTACCTGTTCCCGAAGCTCGACCCGGCCGTCTACAAGATCAAGGACGACCGGCAGATGGTCCTGGACCTCCTGCGCGCCGAGAAGATCATGGTGGTGCACGGTACGGGCTTCAACTGGCACGAACCGGACCACTTCCGCATCGTCACGCTGCCGAACGCGAAGGACCTGGCGGACGCGGTGACCCGGATCGGGAAGTTCCTGGACGGGTACGGCCAGGTAGGCCAGCCGTAGGGCCGTCACCGCCCCTCGCCGCGAGCGGGGCTCCAACCTGACTCAAGTCAAGATCAAGCACAACTTTAGAACGAATCCAATGTAGGATGGTCTCCTGACACGCAGGAGGCCACCTATGTACGAGCCGATCCGGACCAAGCCGGCCGTCCACCGTGTGGGCGGCCGCCACTCCGACCATCACGCCGACCACTCCGGCGGGTACCCGCACAGCAGCCGCGCCGAGGCGCTGGACATGCAGCTCGCGGGACACCTGTCTGCCCTGCTCACGGTCACCGACGAGCTGGGCCTCGACGGGGCCGCCGCCCGCATCGCCGCCGAGGTGGCGCGCCTGCGCGGCAGCGAGCCCGCCCGTGCGCCGCACGCCTCGGCCGCGGATCCCGCCAAGCTGCACCAGCGGGCGCACGACCTCGCAGGGCGGGCGCTGGTCGTGGCCGCGTCCCGCGCCGACACCACCGTCGCTATCCTCGCCGCCGAGCGCATGGACGCGCACGCCGCCGCCCTGGCCTCCCCGAGGCCGGCCGGCAGCAGCCTCTGACCGGCCCCGGTCCGGGGCCGCGGAGGCTCCGGACCGGGCGCCATGCCGGGCGGCCGGCCCGCGCCCGCATCACGCCCCGCACATCTCCTCGCCCGCGTCACGGCGCCCACGTCACGGCGCCCGCATCACGGCGCCCACGTCACGGCGCCCGCATCACGGCGCCCACGTCACGGCGCCCGCATCACGGCGCCCGCTCGAACTCCGCCCCCGCCACCCCGCACCACGGCACCGTCGCCGCCGGCCAGACCGGGCCGACGGCCTCGCCGCGCTCCGTGGCTCCCGGGGCCACGCCCGGGACCTTCACCAGCGCCTGGGCCGCCCGCTCGCCCGGGACCGCCTCGGCCTTCTCGCGGAACTCCACCGTGACGACGTACGCGCCGACGCCCCCGGGCCGGCCCGCCGCCTCCACCGCGGCGACCACGCGCCGACTCACCGGATCGACCCGGCACCCGCTGACCCGTACGTCCTCCACCGCGGCCCGCGGAGGACCGGCTCCGGCCGCCCCCGCCCCTCCCGGACCTCCGCTGGCCCACACGTACAGACCCAACGGGGCGAACACGAGCCCGGCGGCCAGGGCCACCAGCCCGACCAGCCAGCCCTGCCACCTCAACGCGCCCACGCTCCGGCTCCCGCTCACGCTCACGGCCATGCCACGATGTTGGCGGCCCGCTGCCCCCGCTGCCAGCACCCGCCGATTCATACGGCATTTCGAAGTGGGACCGCTTGGTCACCCGGCGTTCACCCAACTCGGCGCGGAATGTGGGTTTCCGTGAGCAGGCTGCCCCCGTGAGACGCATCCTGGCAATCGCCCTGGCCGTCCTCCTCCTCGGCGGTGTGATCTACATCGTCGCGTTTCGAGGTGATGGCGGGACCGGGGGCACGGCAACGAAGACCGTGCATGGCGTGATCGGGTCGGAGAAGTCCGAGTACTTCCGCGATCCCGACGTCGTCAAGGCCCTGAAGGACAAGGGCTACACCGTACAGACCGAGACCTCAGGCTCCTGGGCGATGGACCGACTCGCCCTGAACAAGTACGACTTCGCCTTCCCGGGCAGCAGCGAGCCGGCCGCGGAGATCGAGGCCGCGGCCGGGGTGAAGGGCGCGCAGACCGCCAAGCCCTTCTTCTCCCCCCTCGTCGTCATCGCCCGCGCAAACGCCGCCAAGGTCCTCGCCGACAGCGGCCTGGTGAAGATGACCGGCAAGAACTCCGGGACCCTGCTCATGGGCCCCTACCTCAAGGCCGCCGGCGAGGACCGCACCTGGCAGCAGCTGCCCGGCTCCGCCCCGTACGCGGAGCTCACCGGGACCGTGTTCATCAAGACCACCGACCCGGCCACCTCCAACTCCGGCGCGCTGTTCCTCGCCGCCACCTCCAACGTCGCCAACGACAACAAGGTCGTCGCCGACGAGGCGGCGATCGAGCGGACCGCGCCCCTGATGCGGAAGCTGATCTCCGTCCAGGGCGCCCTGGAGCCGAGCACCGACGACCCGTTCCGGGCCTTCATCAGCGGCAGCGGCGAACCGCTCATCCTCGCGTACGAGTCCCAGGTGGCGGCCCTGGTCCAGCAGAAGCAGGCCCCCGGCGACATGGTCGTCCTCTACCCGGACACCACCGTCAACTCCCCGCACACCTTCGTCCCGATCAAGGACAGCGCCAGGGAGCTTGGCACCCTGCTGGCCACCGACCCCAAGCTGCGCGCCCTCGCGGTCAAGCACGGGTTCCGGCCGCAGGACGGCGTGCCCGAGTTCACCGCCGCGACGGCCGCGCACGGCGCCTACCTCAACCCGGAGCTGACCGGCATCCGCCAGGTCAGCGCACCCACCGTCAAGATCCTCACGGCGCTGGCCGAGCGCGCCAAGGGCTAGGGGGACCACCACCGATGACACTGTCACCTCCCGAGGACGGCCCGCTCGTCCTCAACGCACCCGAGCCCGTGCCCGCCGTGAAGCGGGAGCAGGCCGCAGGCCTGGTCCCGCTGGAGGACGGCGTCCGCGACGAGATGGCCCGCCGGGCCGGGGAGTACGTCGACGCCCTGGCCGGCATCGACGCCCGCTCCCCCGAGTTCGCCGGTCGCATCGGCGAGATCACCGCGCTCGGCGCCGCCGACATGCGCACCGCCGACCGGCAGTCCAACCGGATGCTGGAGCGGGCCGTGCGCGCCCTCGGCCCGTCCGGCTCCGCCGGCTCCGGCGGGGGCGCAGGGGGCGGCGACGCCCAGGCCCGGGTCGCGGGCTCGCTGGTCGAGCTGCGGCGCACCGTCGAGGACCTCGACCCGCGGGACACGGCCGCCAAGGGGGCCCGCAAGCTGCTGGCGAAGCTGCCGGGCGGCAACCGGTTCCGCGACCACGTGGCGAAGTACGCCTCCTCGCAGACCACCCTCAACCGGATCGTGGGCGCCCTGCGCAGCGGCCAGGACGAGCTGCGCCGCGACAACGCGGCCCTGCACACCGAGCGGACCCGGCTGTGGGAGACCATGGCCCGGCTCCAGGAGTACGCGGTGCTCACCGAGGCCCTGGACGCGGCCGTGGAGCAGCGGATCGCGCAGACCTCGTACACGGACCCGGAGGCGGCCGACGCACTCCGCGCCGACCTGCTCTTCCCCGTCCGGCAGAAGCACCAGGACCTGCTGACCCAGCTGGCGGTGTGCGCGCAGGGCTATCTGGCGATGGACGTGGTCCGGCGCACCAACGACGAGCTGATCAGGGGCGTGGACCGGGCGGCGACGACGACGGTGTCGGCGCTGCGGATCGCGGTGATGCTGGCCTCGGCGCTGGACAACCAGCGGCGGGTGGTCGAGCAGGTGGGGGCGCTGCGGTCGACCACCGAGGAGCTGATCCGGGGCAACGCGCAGATGCTGGCCTCGCAGAGCGGGCAGGTGCAGCGGATCGCCGCCGATCCGGCGGTGGGGGCGGAGACGTTGCGGGCGGCGTTCGCGGAGATCTACCGGACGCTGGATGCGATCGACTCGTTCAAGGTGCAGGCCGCCGAGAGCATGGCGGCGACCGTGGAGTCGCTGAGCGGGGAGTTGGAGGCGGCGTCGGGGTATCTGGCGCGCGCTCGCAGCGCCGGGGCTGGGCTGGACGGGGGTGCGGGGCAGTGAGCCGTTCGCCGTTCCGGGGGCCGCTGCGCGGAGCCTCTCCCCGCCCCGCCCCTTCCCGCAGTATCGATCAGCGGCTCCGCCGCGGGTGGGGCTCCGCCCCGGACCCCGTTCGCCTCAAGCGCCGGCGAGGCTTGATGTGCCTGGCCCTCGCGGCTCTCGTCGGGGTGGCGGGTTGTACGTCCGACGGGGCCGCCAAGCCCACCGAGTCGAAGTATCAGGACGGCAAGCTGCGGGTGTTGGCCTCCAGTGAGCTCTCCGATATGGAGCCCGTGCTCAAGTCGGCGAAGGCCGCGACCGGGGTGAGCGTCGAGTTGACCTGGTCGGGGACGTTGGACGCGGCCGAGCAGGTTGCCTCCGGCAGGGCCGACGGCAAGTACGACGCGATCTGGCTGTCCTCCAACGACTACCTGCGGCTGCGGCCCGAGGCCGCCGGGAAGCTCAGCAGTGAGACGCCGGTGATGTCCTCGCCGGTCGCGCTGGGCGTGCGGCCCGATGCGCTGGCCCGGCTCGGCTGGAAGCCCGAGGAGGTGACCTGGTCGGCCGTGCACGAGGCGGTGGCGGCAGGGAAGCTCACGTACGGGATGACCGACCCGGTGCGGTCCAACTCGGGCTTCTCGGCGCTGGTGTCGGTGGCGTCGGGGCTCTCGGGCGCACAGGCGGCGCTGACGGACGCGGACGTGCAGGCGGCCCAGCCGAAGCTGAAGCAGTTCTTCGCCGGGCAGCGGCTGACGTCGGGCTCCTCGGGCTGGCTGGCGACGGCGTACACCAAGCGCGGCGACGTGGACGCGCTGATCAACTACGAGTCCGTGCTGCTGTCGATGAACCGCGACGCGAAGACGAACCTGACGGTGATCCGGCCGCGCGACGGCGTGGTCACCGCGCACTACCCCCTGACGCTGCTGACCTCGGCGCCGGCCGGGGCGCGCGAGTCGGGGCGGGCCCTGACGGACTGGCTGCGGGGCGGTGAGGCGCAGAAGGCGATCACGGAGCGGACGTTCCGCCGGCCGGTGGCGGCCGGGGTGGCGCCGGCGGCCGGGCTGAACGCGGAGAAGCGGCGCGAGCTGCCGTTCCCGGGGACCCGGCCGGTCGCGGACGGGCTGCTGGCGAGCTACGAGAACGAGCTGCGCAGGCCCTCGCGGACGGTGTACGTGCTGGACACCTCGGGCTCGATGGCTGAGGAGAACCGGATCGGCCGCCTGCGCGACGCGCTCACCGAGCTGACGGGCACGGGGAGTTCGGGGCCCGGGCAGCGGTTCCGGGACCGCGAGGAGGTGACGTTGCTGCCGTTCGGCGACAAGGTGAAGAAGGTGCTGACGCACGTAGTCGAGCCGGGCAATCCGCAGCCGGCGCTGGACTCGATCCGCGGGGACGTGAAGTCGCTGTCGCCCGACGGGGGCACGGCCGTGTACGCGAGCCTGAAGGCGGCGTACGAGCACCTGGGCAAGGGCAACGCGGACGCGTTCACCTCGATCGTGCTGATGACGGACGGGGAGAGCGGGGACCGGGCGAAGGACTTCGAGACGTTCTACGCGGGCCTGCCGGAGGCGCAGAAGCACACGCCGGTCTTCGCGGTCGTCTTCGGCGACTCCGACCGCAAGGAGCTCAGCCGGATCACGGAGGTGACCGGCGGACGGCTCTTCGACGCGACCGGCGGCAACGGCTCGCTCCAGGGGGCCTTCGAGGAGATCCGTGGCTACCAGTAGAGCGGCGAGCAGAGACCCGGGGCGGGTGTCGAAGGGCGCGGCCCTGCGCTACCTGGAGTCGAAGAAGAACCTGGCCGGCTGCGCCTGCGGCGTGGCCGGGGTGGGTCTGACCCTGACGGGGGCCGCCGGCACGTGGTGGCCGGCGGTCGTGGCCGGGCTGTACGGCGTCGGCGCGCTGCTCGCCCCGCCGGAGCCGCCCGAGCCGCCGCCGCCGGGGAACCCGACGGACCGGCTGGACGAGGTGCGCGAGCGGTTCGGGCGGCTGAAGGAGTACCTGGCGGAGGTGGAGCTGCCGGCCTCGGCCGAGGGGCGCCTCGCGGAGCTGCTCGAGGTGTACGGGGCCCTGCTGGAGCCGGGGTGGGTGGCCGAGGCGCTGGCCGGTGAGGCGGAGTCGGTGCACGCGCTGTCGCGGGCGATCGGGGTGGACGTGCCGGAGTGCGTGGACACGTACAACCGCACCCGCTGGTGGACGCGGATCACGCCGGGCGGGGAGTCGCCGGAGGGGCACCTGGAGCGGCAGCTGGCGCTGCTGCACGAGGAGGCGGAACGCGTGGCGGCGGACCTCCGTGAGACGGAGGCCCGCCGCCAGCAGACGCACACGACCTACCTGGAGGAGCGCGGACGCTCCTGACCAGGGGTGTCAGGCCGTGGCTGCGGTGGGCGCCGCTTGGTCGGGGGCTCCCACAGCGGTGGGAATCGCTTGGTCGGGGACTCCCACGTTCTTCGGCCCTTCTTCAGGGCGCGCCCCTCGCGCGCGAGGGGCGGTCCGGCTCAGCCCAGGCGCTCGACGAGCGCGTGGTACTGGTCCCACAGCTCCTTGGGAGTGTGGTCGCCGTAGGTGTTGAGGTGCTCGGGGACCAGGGCGGCCTCCTCGCGCCAGACCTCCTTGTCGACGGTGAGGAGGAAGTCGAGGTCCGCGTCGGCGATCTCGAGGCCGTCGAGGTCGAGGGCGGCCTTGGTCGGCAGGATGCCGATGGGGGTCTCGACGCCCTCGGCGGTGCCGTCGAGGCGGCCGACGATCCACTTCAGAACGCGGCTGTTCTCGCCGAAGCCGGGCCAGACGAACTTGCCCGCGTCGTTCTTGCGGAACCAGTTCACGTAGTAGATCTTCGGGAGCTTGGCCTGGTCCGCGGAGGCGCCGACCTTGATCCAGTGGGCCATGTAGTCGCCCATGTTGTAGCCGCAGAACGGCAGCATGGCGAACGGGTCGCGGCGCAGCTCGCCGACCTTGCCCTCGGCGGCGGCGGTCTTCTCGGAGGCGATGTTCGAGCCGATGAAGACGCCGTGGTTCCAGTCGAAGGACTCGGTGACCAGCGGGACGGCGGAGGCGCGGCGGCCGCCGAAGAGGATCGCGGAGATCGGGACGCCCTTGGGGTCCTCCCACTCGGGGGCGATCGTCGGGCACTGGGCGGCCGGGACGGCGAAGCGGGCGTTGGGGTGGGCGGCCGGGGTCTCGGACTCCGGGGTCCAGGCGTTGCCCTTCCAGTCGATGAGGTGGGCGGGGGCCTCCTCGGTCATGCCCTCCCACCACACGTCGCCGCCGTCGGGGGTGAGCGCGACGTTGGTGAAGACGGTGTTGGCGTACATCGTCTTCATGGCGTTGGCGTTGGTGTGCTCGCCGGTGCCGGGGGCGACGCCGAAGAAGCCGGCCTCCGGGTTGATCGCGTAGAGGCGGCCGTCCTCGCCGAAGCGCATCCAGGCGATGTCGTCGCCGATGGTCTCGACCGTCCAGCCGGGGATCGTGGGCTCCAGCATGGCGAGGTTGGTCTTGCCACAGGCGGACGGGAACGCGGCGGCGACGTAGCGGGCCTCACCCTGCGGCGGGGTGAGCTTGAGGATCAGCATGTGCTCGGCGAGCCAGCCCTCGTCGCGGGCCATGACGGACGCGATGCGCAGGGCGTAGCACTTCTTGCCGAGCAGGGCGTTGCCGCCGTAGCCGGAGCCGTAGGACCAGATCTCGCGGGTCTCGGGGAAGTGCGAGATGTACTTGGTGGTGTTGCAGGGCCACGGCACGTCGGCCTGGCCCTCGGCGAGCGGAGCGCCGAGGGTGTGGACGGCCTTGACGAAGAACCCGTCGGTGCCGAGCTCGTCGAGGACGGCCTTGCCCATGCGGGTCATGGTGCGCATGGCGACCGCGACGTAGGCGGAGTCGGTGATCTCGACGCCGATCGCGGAGAGCTCGGAGCCGAGGGGGCCCATGCAGAACGGGACGACGTACATCGTCCGGCCCTTCATGGAGCCGCGGAAGATCCCCTTCTCGCCCGCGAAGATGTCCTTCATCTCCGCCGGGGCCTTCCAGTGGTTGGTCGGGCCCGCGTCCTCTTCCTTCTCGGAGCAGATGAAGGTCCGGTCCTCGACGCGCGCGACGTCGGACGGGTCGGAGGCGGCGTAGTACGAGTTCGGGCGCTTGGTCTCGTCGAGCTTCTTGAACGTTCCCTTGGCGACGAGCTCCTCGCACAGGCGCTCGTACTCCGCCTCGGAACCGTCGCACCACACGATGCTGTCGGGCTGGGTGATCGCTGCGATCTCGTCAACCCAGGCGATCAGCGCCTGGTGGTTCGTCGGGACGGTGGTGGGAGCCGCGTTGTCGCGCGCCACGATTGCTCCTTGTTGAGGGGTTTGTTTGGTGTATGCCCCGTGGGGGCTGCGACCCGGACGCTTCGCGCTCCGCTCATCCGGTGCCGACCGCACTCATCTGATCATCCGGTGCATGTGCGCATATGTCCAGGGGGCCTCTCACGTGAGCATCGCCACTCCCGTCAATCTTCCGTAAAGAGCACTAACGGAAACCTACGGACCCGTAGGTAGCATGGCGGCCATGACTTCTGACGCCGCAGCCGTGCCGGCCGCCGCCGCGCCGGAGGCCAAGCCGCTCATGCGCGGCTGGCTGCACACCGGGATGTTCCCCGCCGTGGTCGTCGCCGGCCTGGCGCTGATGGCCTTCACCGACTCGGCCAAGGCACGGGTGGCCTGCGGGGTGTACATCCTCACGGCCTGCCTGCTCTTCGGCGTCAGCGCCGTGTACCACCGCGGCACCTGGGGCCCGCGGGGCGAGGCCATCCTGCGCCGGCTCGACCACGCCAACATCTTCCTCATCATCGCGGGGACCTATACCCCGCTGACGGTGCTCCTGCTCCCGCCCTCCACCGGACGGACGCTGCTGTGGGCGGTGTGGCTAGCGGCCGCGGCCGGGATCGCCTTCCGCGTCTTCTGGGTCGGCGCCCCGCGCTGGCTCTACACGCCCTGCTACATAGCGATGGGCTGGGCGGCGGTCTTCTTCCTGCCCGACTTCCTGCGCACCGGCGGCATCGCCGTGCTCGTCCTGGTGATCGTCGGGGGCCTGCTGTACAGCGCGGGCGGGGTCATCTACGGGCTCAAGCGGCCCAACCCCTCGCCCCGCTTCTTCGGCTTCCACGAGGTCTTCCACTCCCTGACCCTCGCGGCGTTCGTCGCCCACTACGTCGGCATCTCGCTCGCCGCGTACCAGCACTAGGCGTTGCAGGTCGGGCAGCCGGCCCGGGCGGCGCGCCCGCGCGGGCCGGGCCGGCCCGGCGTACCGTCGAATGGGGGAAGATCCGCCAGTCGGTCGGCTCGGGGAAGATCACCGAAGTCCCGGAGGGGTACGTCATGAAACTCCGGCAGAGCCGGGCCCTGCTCGCTCCCTGCATGATCCTGGCGCTGGCGCCGGCGCCCGCCGCGGCCGCGACGGCCACCGGGGCGGCGGCCGTCCCCACGATCTGCCACAAGCTGTCCACCAAGACGGACCAGTACACCCTGGGCTGTCGCGAGGGCGTGCGGCAGGGCCGTGCCGCGGGCTTCGCGGACGGCAGTCAGCCCTTCTGCGCGCGGCGCACGATGCCGCTGGCCCCGGTCAAGCCGACGGTGTTCGAGCAGGGGAAGATCGCGGGCTGGAAGTACGGCTACGACACGGCGTACGCGGCTGCGTACAACAAGAACTGCGCCGGCAAGCAGACGGCGCCGAAGCCCCCGCCGCCGCCCCCGGGGACGCAGCAGACGCAGGAGAGCATGTTCGCGCTGGGCAAGCAGTCCGGTGAGACCCTGGGCGCTCAGGACGCCAAGTCCTGCAACAACACCCGGCCCAACGCCAACCTGACCCCGGGCACGGACCCTCTCGTCATCGCCTTCCAGAACGGCTACCGCGTCGGCTACGACACCGCCTACGACGAGGCGTATCGGCAGAACTGCCTGAAGAAGACCGGCCCGTGACACGGCGTGGGTGACGTGTCACGGGCCGGCCCCGCCCCCTGCTGCTAGCCGCAGGCGTGGCCGTCCCGGTCCGGGTCCAGGCCGAGCGGGTCGCTGCCGTGGACCCTCATGCGCGCCGGGTAGCGGTGGGCGGCCAGCCAGTAGCAGCGGGCCTTGCCGGTGTCCTCCACCTCCGCCGGGAAGGCCGTCGGGACGCACTGGTTGACGGTGCCGTAGTGGCGGTCGCAGCCGGCGGTGCTCGGGGCGACCGGGACCGAGTCCCGCCGCTCGGGGTTCTGCTTCGGCGCCGCCTGCGGGGCGTCGGCGAAGTCGTGGACGTGCGGCGAGGGCTGCTGCCGGGTGGCGGCGAGGGCCGAGGGGCCGCCCAGGTGCACCCAGGTCGCCACCGACGGGATGCCGTTCGCATCGACCCCGAAGAGCATGTACCAGCCGGGCGGCGCCAGGTTGGGGTTGCTGGTGACGTTGAGGTCGACGGTGGTGTTGTTGACCACCGTCAGCGGCAGGTCCACGAACCGCTGGTTGGGGTCCGAGGAGTGGGTGACCGCCGCCGGGCGGATCAGCTCGGCCTTGGCGATCGGCCGGTCCACGGTGATCCGCTGCGTGTCCCCGTACACCCACTGGGTGTCGATCACCGAGGTCAGCTTCGGGCGCGGGCCCTTGAACAGGTACGGCGGCGTGTAGATCGACACGTTGTGGTTGTACGTGCCGTTGCCGGGGTTGTCTCCGACCGTCATCACGCGCCCGTCGGGCAGCAGGAAGGCCCCCGAGTGGTACGTCCGCGGGATCGGGTCGGACGGCAGGCCCGCCTGGTAGGTGTCGGTGACCGGGTCGAAGAAGGACGCCTCGTACACCGGGTCGGCCCGGTCGTGGAGCCCGCCGCCGGTCTCCAGCACCTTGCCGTCGGGCAGCAGGACGGCCGAGACGTACATCTTGCCCTCGGCCCCGGCCTGCGGGCGCTGGCCGGTGCCGGTGTCGACCAGGCCCTGCGGGAGGTCCGGGCCGGCCCGGTAGGAGGGGTTCGCGGCCTTGAGGTCGATCAGGTCGGTCAGCCGGTTCGCCGCCGGGTTGGTCTCGTTGTTGCCGCCGCCGATGGTGAGCACCCGCTGGTCCTGCGCGGGCGGCAGCAGCACGCTCGCCGACTCGTCGCGCTCGTCCTTCTTGCGCAGGCCGGGCACGTCGGTGATCGTGTTCGCGGTGTAGTCGTAGATCGAGGCGCCGCTGCCCTGGGTGCCGTTGCCGAAGGTGTGGCTGCCGGAGTAGAAGAGCCGCCCGTCCTGCATGAGGATCATCGACGGGTACAGCCCCCAGTACGACCAGGTCTGGTTGACCTCGTTCATCGGCAGCCACTTGCCCTGCGCCGCCGAGAACCTCTCCGCGGTGACGTTGCCCGTGGAGTCCTCCTTCAGGCCGCCGAAGGAGATCACGTCGCCGTTGCCGAGGACGGTCGCCGACGGGTACCAGTGCCCGCCGTTCATGTCGTTGGTCTTCGTGTACGTCTCGGTCGCCGGGTCGAAGAGGTACGAGTCCTTCAGCCCCTGGTAGCCGATCTTGCCGTCGGCGGACGGGTAGCCCTTGTTGCCGCTCATCACCAGGACCCGGCCGTCCGAGAGCTGCACGTGGCCCGAGCAGAACATGTCGACCGGCGTCGGGATCGTCTTGAAGCTGCCGTTGGCGGGGTCGTACACGGCCGACGTGAAGGTGCCCGCGTTGAACTGGGAGATGTCGTTGCCGGAGCCCGCGATCAGCAGCACCTTGCCGTTCTTGAGTACGACGGCGTGCATCGAGCGGACCGGGTTCTTGGCCGGGATCACCTCCCAGGCGCCCTTGGCGCACTCCTGCGGGGTGCCGGTGCAGCCGGGCTGTGGCGGGACCGCGCCGACCTCCTCGACCGCGTAGTCGTCGGTGGTCAGCGTGCCCGTTCCGTAGACGGACAGCCCCCAGGTGATCTTGTCGGTGTTCGGCGGGACGGCGGGCGTGCGCACCTCGGTGCGCGCCCAGCCGGCGCTGACCGGCGGGTTCTGCAGGTCGGTCCAGTACTGCCAGCCGGCGGTCGTGTCGTGCCGGAAGACGGTCACCGACACGTCCGGGGTGTCCGACTTGTACCAGGCGGACAGGTCGTACTGCCTGCCCGGTACGACGGTCGGGGCGCAGGTGGCGTTCTCGGTGACCAGGGCCTTGCGGTCGCCGGTCACCCGGCGGGTGAGGGAGACGCGCATGGCCTTGGTGCCGCTGTGGGCGTCGGCGACGGTGGTGAAGGAGAAGTCGTTGTCGCCCCAGCCGGACTTCTCCCAGCAGGACGGCATGTCGGCGCCGGGCGCGCCGGCGGTCTCGAATCCGGGGTTGGTGAGCAGGTTGGGCGGTCCGGCCGTGGCCTGCTGCGGTGCGGTCAGCAGCAGGCCCGCGGTCATCGCCCCGACGGCGGCCAGGGCGGCCCGCCGCCCGGTCCGCCGCCGGATGGAGCGTGGCATGGACGTTTCCCTTCTGTGCGGCTCAACTCCTGGTGGTGTGCGGGGTACGGGAGGCGCCGGCGGTACGGGAGGACCGGCGCGGCAGGTAGACGAGGGCCTCGGTGGCCGCGAACCGCAGGACGAAGGTGGTGACCAGGGCGAGCGCGGTGGCGGGCAGCACGGCCAGGGCGAACCGGTCGACGAACAGGGCGATCAGCGGGATGCGCAGCAGCAGGTCGGCGTTGGCGAGCAGGGCGAAGCGGCCGAGGCGGTCCGTCCAGTGCCGGTGGCGGCGCCGGTCGCGGAACAGCAGCAGCTCGATGAGGAGGAAGTTCCACAGCACGCCGGCCTGGTTGGCGGCGATCTCGGCGGGCAGGTAGTGCAGCCCGGCACGGGTGAGCAGCCACAGCGCGAGCAGGTTCGGGACGAAGCCGGAGAGCCCGATCAGCCCGAAGCCGATCATCCGGGCCAGCGGGGTCGCGGACCGCAGCGCCGCGAGGTGGGCGAGGAAGCGCATGCCCTCGCGGGCGCCGGACTTCGAGGCGCCGGCATAGCGGTCCTGGAAGACGAACGGCACCTCGGCGACCTTCGCGGGGCGGCAGCGCACGGCCAGCTCCAGCAGGATCTTGTAGCCGAGGGGTTGGAGGGCGTCGGCGGCCACGGCCCGGCGGCGCATCGCGAAGAAGCCGCTCATCGGGTCGCTGATCCCGCGCAGGGCGCGCGGGAAGAGCCCCTTGGCCAGCCAGGTCGCACCGCGCGACACGGCGACGCGGTAGTTGCCGGCGAGGCCGGCGCGGCTGCCGCCGGGCAGGTAGCGGGAGGCGACGACGAGTTCGGCGCCGGTGCGCTCGCCCTCGCCGACGAGCTCGGGCACCAGGTGGGGCGGGTGCTGGAGGTCGGCGTCCATGACGACGATCCAGTCGGTCTCCGCGCGGGCGATCCCCTCGACGACGGCGCCGCCGAGGCCGCCGTGCGCGGTCTCCCGGTGCAGGACCGCGACCGGGAAGGGGCAGGCCGGTGCGGCCTTCTCGATCACGGCCGGGGTGTCGTCCGTGGAGTCGTCGACGAAGAGGACCTCGCAGGGCGGGCCGGCGGGGAGGGACTCGGCGAGCCGGGAGAGCAGTTCCCCGATGTTCCCGGCCTCGTTGAAGGTCGGGATGATCAGGGTGACGCTGCCGCGGGCGGGTTCCTCCGCCGGCTCCCGCACGTGGGCCGTGGCCAGGTCGGTCATGCGGGTCAGCTCCCCTTCGGGCGGTCGGCGGAGTCGGTCCGGCGGATCTCGATGCGGTCCTCGCCGGAGCCGAAGACGGCCACCGCCGTCGAATGCTCCAGCGCCGCCCTGACGTTGGGGAGGTCACGGGCGTCGCGGCGGACGGTGGGCGAGGAGACGACGTAGTCGATGTCGCGCCAGCCGTGCGGGAGGGTCCTGGTGACCGCCGGGTCGAGGTCCGCTTTGTAGAACCAGATCGCGCCGAGGCCGGGCGCGTAGCCGTGGTGGACGGCGTCCAGCCACAGCGCGTCGTCGAGCAGCACCCGGGTGTGCGCCGGGTCGGGGACCTCGTGCCCGAGCCAGGCCGCGGCCTGCCGGTACGGGGCGTTGGCGTCGGCCGTGAGCGCCGTGCGGTCGCCCTCGTACCAGCGCGGCAGGACGTACGCCGCGGCCGCGACGGCGAGGGCGCCGAGCAGCAGCCGGCGCCCGTACGTGAGGGCCCGGCGCTCGGCGGGTCCGCGGCGACGGCGCAGTACGGCGTGGGTGACGGCGGCCGCCGCGGCGGCGAGGACCAGCGCGAGGAACGGCAGCGCCTGGATCACGTACATCGCCGGCAGGTAGCCGGAGGGGCGCAGGGCGACGGCGGCGAGGAGGGCGGCGGCCAGCGCCGGGCCGGCCAGGGCGCGGGCGGTGACGGAGCGCCGCAGGACGGCGAGGAGCAGGAGGGCGCCGGCCAGTCCGCCGAGCGGCAGGACGGTGTCGTAGTAGAGCCAGGAGCGCAGGACGCCGTTCGAGCCGGAGCCGGGGGTGAGGAGGAAGCCGGAGCCGGGGCGGCTCATCTGGTAGGTGATGCCGTCGAGGAGGGAGACGTGTCCGGCGCCGGGCAGGAGCTCGCTGTTGAGGAGGGCGTACAGCGGGTACGAGAGTCCGATCAGGGCGCAGGCGGTGACGGCTCCGGTGACGGCGAACTTGCGGGTGTCGCGGTGGCTGTGGCGCCACATCGTCACCAGCAGCGCCGGCAGCACCACCAGCATCGTCTCCTTGGTCAGGACGGCGATGGCCGCGGCCAGCCCGGACGCGAAGTGGTGCCACAGGTGCCGGCGCGGGGAGGCGGCCAGGCAGAACGCCAGCAGCATCCACATCACGGCGAGGTTGTCGAGGAAGATCTCCCGCTGCAGGACCACGGAGAGCGGTGAGAGCCCGAACAGGGCCATGGCGAGCCCGGACGCCCAGCGCGGCAGCCACAGGCGGCGGGCGAGGACGTAGAGCAGCACCGAGCTCGCGGCGGACACGGCGAGCATCGACAGGCGCATCGGGGCGACGGTCATCCAGTCGGGCGTGACGAGGGACGGCAGGTAGGTCAGGGCCGCGATCTGGATCCAGCCGAGCGGCGGGTGGTCGTACCAGTACGTGTAGTGGGCCAGGCCCTCGCCCTGCTGGACGGCCCAGGCCTGGGCGAGGTAGGTGCCCTCGTCGTCGCTCAGGGTCGGGAAGTCGGTGATGTTCCAGCCCTGTACGGCGATGATCACGAGCAGCAGGGCCCCGCAGAGCAGCAGGTCGGGGCGGGAGGAGCGGAAGCGGACCGGCGGCCGGGCCGGCGCGGGCCGCACCCCGAGGCCGCCGCGGCGCGGGGCGGGGACGCGGGGCCCGGCGGTGGCGGTGGCGGCGGTGGGGCCGGCGGCTGCCGGGCCGGTGTGGGGATCCGCGGCCGTGTGCAGGGTGGCGGTCACTGGTGGCTTTCCTCTCGGCTCGCGGTGGACTCGGTGGCAAGGGAGGGCACGGGAGCCGGGGCGGCACCGTCGTCGGGGGCAGCGGCGGCGGGGGCCTCGGCCAGGTGGGCCCCCGTATGGCTGGTCAGCTCCCACTCGTTGCGGCCGCGCTGCTCGCGCCAGACCGCGCGGATCGCCGCGCCGGCCAGCATCACCTGGTAGAAGGGCCCGCCCGCGATGAGCTTGGCGTAGTGGACGAGGCGGATGCGCAGCCCGTACTGGCGGCCGAAGTCGTGCAGCCCGACGATCTCGAAGACGAAGGTGACCATCGCGGTGATCATCGGCAGGAAGGTGGTGATCGCGATGCCGACGGGCACGTCGAGGAAGAGGGCAACGGCGGCGTTGACCGGGATGATCACCCCGGTCGCCGCCTGCATGAACGGGGTCATCAGCGTGTGGCGGGCCAGCCAGCGCTGCCCGCGGCCGGGCAGCTGCTGCCAGTCCTTCTTCCGGTAGACCTGCAGGAAGCCCTGGTTCCAACGGGTGCGCTGCTTGAGCAGGCTCAGCAGCGAGCCGGGCGTCTCCTCGCGGGTGACCATGTCGGAGTCGTACGCGACGACCACCTTCTTGCCGGCCGACGACAGCCGAACGCCCAGGTCGCAGTCCTCCGCCAGGCAGTTCTGGTCCCAGCCGCCGGCCTCGCGCAGCACGCCGGTGCGGACGAAGACGGTGTTCCCGCCGAGCGGGATGAACCCCTTCTCCGCGTGCAGGTGCAGGCGGGAGCGGAACCAGAAGAAGTACTCCAGGCAGTTGCGCAGGCTGTACCAGCTGGAGTGGAAGTTGATGAGCTGGACGCCGCCCTGGACCACGTCGGCGCCGGTGGCGCGGAAGGCGTGGTCGACGTGGGCGAGCAGCTCGGGGTGGACCTGGTCCTCGGCGTCGAAGACCCCGACGATGTCGCCCCGGCAGTGCGGGAGGGCGGTGTTGAGGGCCTTGGGCTTGTTCTTGGTCTCGTTGTGGTCGACGACGACCCGGACGCGCTCGGGCGCGCGGGCGGCGGCGGCCTCGGCGACGGCGGCGGTGCCGGGGTCGTCGTGGCCGACGATGACGATGACCTCGTAGTCGGTGTGGGTCGATTCGAGCAGCCGGTCGATGGTGTGGCGGAGCACCGCCTGCTCGTGCCGGGCGGGCAGGAGCAGCGAGAAGGCGAGGCGGCCCTCGCCGTCGGGCCGGTCGAAGCGGGTCGAGGCCAGCGTCTCGGGCGTGCGCCAGGCGTGCATCTGCCACCACAGGGTGAAGGCGGCCATCCAGAACAGCGCGACCGACAGCACGGTGACGAACGCGGAAACGAACACAGAGGTGTACACACTGCCCCCCACAGCCATGCGGTCGAGAGCGCAGCACGGCGCTCCCGGCCAACCCCCCAGGGGATCAGGCCGGCCCCCCGGCCCGCCTGCCCCCGCTTCCCCCCTCGGGCGCACCCCCCAGTGCGCCGTCTCGGAGCCACCCCCGTGACTCCCGAAGCCATGAGACTAGACAGCGAACATGAAACTCAGGAGCCGCTCGAATAAAAATCGCGTGTCCGAAATGATGCGCCGCCAACCGGAATTGACGCTACTCCGGCGGAATCACGGGCGAACCCGACCCAACTGCTCGGCGAGCTCGACCGGATCGGTCGTAGGCCGCGCGCAGACGAAATGCCGACACACATACGCCGTGGGAAGGTCGCGTACGAGTGTGCGCTCGGCCAGAAGGGGGAACTCGCCCCCGCTGTCGTCCGCCGCCTGCGGCAGCCCGACCGCCACCACCGCCCCGGGAGCCGTCCCCAGCAACGCGGCCCGGTGCAGCTGCGCCCGCGCCGGATCGTCCGGGTGGCCCACCACGGCCACCTCCCGCGGACCGTCCAGCAGCGCCTCGGCGACCGCGAGCCCGTGCCCGATGAAACGGGGCACGCGCGGGCCGAGCGCGTGGACCACGCCGAGCGCCCGCTCGGCCGCCGTACGGTGGGCCTCGGAGCCGGTGTGCGCCGCGTACGACAGCAGCGCCCCGGCGGCGGCCGTCCAGCCGGAGGGGGCCGCGGTGTCGGTGGGGTCCTGGGGGCGGCGGATGAGCTGCTCGGCGTCGTGCGCGGTGTCGTAGAGGGAGCCGTCCTCGGCGGTGAACCGGTCCAGGACCAGGTCGACGAGGAAGCCGGCGAACTCCAGCCAGACGCCCTCGCCGGTCACGGACGCCAGCGCGAGGAAGCCCTCGGCGACGTCGCCGTAGTCCTCCAGCACCCCCGCGTTCGCGCCGGCCCGGCCGTCCTTGCTGGTCCGGGCCAGCCGCGGGGCCCGGCCGGCCTCGGCCTCGAAGTGGACCCGTACCAGCAGGTCGGCGGCCTCGGTGGCCCGCTCGACCAGGTCGGGCCGGTCGAAGTAGGCCCCGCACTCGGCGAGGGCGGCGATGGCCAGGCCGTTCCAGGCGGCGACGATCTTGTCGTCGCGGCCGGGCGCGGGCCGCTCGGCGCGCGCCTCCAGCAGCCGCCGCCGGATGTCCGCGATCCGCTCCGCGTCCACGACCGGCCCGTCCTGGGGCAGCTGGAGCACGGAGCGGCCGTGTTCGAAGGTGCCCTCCTCGGTCACCCCGAAGTACGCGGCCGCCAGCGCCCCGTCGGCCTCCCCGAGCACCTCGGCCAGCTGGGCGGGTGTCCAGGCGTAGTAGGCGCCCTCCGCCGGCTTGCCGGTGTCGGGGTCCTCGCTGTCTGCGTCGAGGGCGGATGCGAAGCCGCCCTCGGCGGTGCGCAGGTCGCGCACCATGAAGTCGGCGGTCTCCAGCGCGACGCGCCGGGCGAGGTCCGAGCCGGTGGCCCGCCACAGGTGCGCGTAGACCCGGCACAGCAGGGCGTTGTCGTACAGCATCTTCTCGAAGTGCGGGACGACCCACTCGCGGTCCACGGAGTAGCGGGCGAAGCCGCCGCCGAGCTGGTCGTAGATGCCGCCGCGGGCCATGGCCTCGCAGGTGTCGGCGGCCATCTGCAGGGCGCCCTCGGCCCCGGTGCGGGCGTGGTGGCGCAGCAGGAACTCCAGCACCATCGACGGGGGGAACTTCGGCGCCCCGCCGAACCCGCCGCGCACCGCGTCGTACTCCCGGGTCAGCCCGAGCAGCGCCTGCGCCAGCTCCTCCGGGCCTGGGCTGCCGGCCCGGCCGTAGTCCAGCTGCCGGCCGGCCAGGTCCCGTACGATCCGCTGCGCGACGTCGGCCACCTCCTCGCGGCGACCCGTCCAGGCGGTCCGCACTCCCTCCAGGACCTGCAGGAAGGACGGCATCCCGTGCCGGGGCTCCGGCGGGAAGTAGGTGCCGAAGTAGAAGGGCTCGGCGTCGGGGGTGAGGAACACGGTCATGGGCCAGCCGCCCTGGCCGGTGGCGGCCTGGACGGCCTCCATGTAGACGGCGTCGACGTCGGGCCGCTCCTCGCGGTCCACCTTGATGTTCACGAAGTGCTCGTTCATGTACGCGGCGGCGAGCTCGTCCTCGAAGGACTCGTGCGCCATGACGTGGCACCAGTGGCACGCAGAGTATCCGACCGACAGCAGAACGGGTACATCACGCCGTTTCGCTTCCTCGAACGCCTCGGGTCCCCACGGCCACCAGTCGACCGGATTGTCAGCGTGCTGAAGCAGATAAGGCGAGGTCATACCAGCCAACCGGTTCATACGACCCAGCCTCTCACAGCGCCTGGCGCGGCCGATGAAGCCTTCACGGGATCGCTTGGCTTGACTGAATTCCACGTGTGGGCCATCACGTGGCGGCCTGCTCATGCCTCCTTCGAACCGGGCGGCCCGACCCCTTGGAACAGCAGGCTGGGCGCAGCAGTGCCGGACCTGCCGAGACTCCTCGAAGGAAGGGGCCGCCGAGATGGTGGCGCCCGCGTGGATGCATACGCAGATCGGTGCGGAACAGTACGACTCCTGGTCCGAGGAGCAGTGCGCCGGCATCGAGATCGTGGACGGGATGGTCGTCGTGAGTTCGACGTTCGCCTGCAGGACGTTCCGCTCACCAACCGCCGTCCGGACGTCATCGTCTATCGGGCGGAGACCATCGACCTCGCGCCCACCCGCCCTGCGCACGTACTCCTGGTCGTCGGGGTCGTGTCGCCCGGTTCGCGAGACCACTGACCGGATCGTGAAGGTGGACCAGTACGCCAAGGCCGGCATCCCCTCCTACTGGCGGGTCGAGCAGGCCGCCACCCCGGCTCCGGCCGGGTGGCCGCCGGACGGAGACGGTCTCCCTCACGGGTGACCGCAGGACATCGAAGGCTTCCACTCCGCCAAGGAACCCCCTCTGTAATAGAGTTTGTCTTACACTAGGGCTATGAAGACGACCCGAGCCGGGACCACCGAGAACATTTCCGTCTCCATGCCCGCCGAGCTGGTCAGCGAGCTGCGCTCTCGCACCGGCCGCCGCGGCCTGTCCAGCTACATCACCGAAGCTGTCCGGCACCAGCTCGCCATGGACGGGCTCGCCGAGATCGTCGCGGCCCACGAGGAAGCACACGGCGCGCTCACGGAGCAGGAGATCGAAACCGCTCGTCGCGAGCTGTTCGGAGACGACAGCGCCGAGGGTGTCGAGCGGGGCGCCGCGTGAAGGAGCAGCCGGCTCGCTCGCTGGTGCTCGACTCCGAGGCGCTCTCCCTGCTCCTGCGCAACGACCGCAAGATGGTGGCGCGCATCGAGGCATCCCGGCAGGTCGGAGTTCCCGTCCTCGTGTCTGCGCTGACCATCGTCGAAGCCATGCACGGGAAGACCGATCTGGCGCGCTTGAAGTGGGTGCTGTCCCGGCTGCGCGTGGAGCCGGTCAGTCAGGAGGACTCCCTGACCGCAGTGAAGCTTCTTCAGGACGCAGGTGGGTTGCACGGGCGCAAGTACGCGATCGACGCCCTCGTCGCCGCGCTCGCGCTCCGCGTCCCGGCTCCAGCAGTCGTTCTGACCTCCGACCGCGACGACTGGTCGAAGCTCTGCGGGAGCCGCGTGATCATCAGAGAGGTGTGAGCGCCGCCGACTACTGGGTTGACGAGTTCACTGGCACCAGTGGCAGCTGCTGTAGCCGACGCTGAGCAGCACGGGCACCCCGCGCTCACGGGCCTCGGCGAACGCCTCCGGCGACCAGGGCCACCAGTCGACGGGGTTGTCGGCGTGCTGGAGGAGATGGGGCGAGGTCTCGTTCGCGAGGCGGTTCGACATGGGGCCGTCCTCGCTCAGGTGCCGCGAGCCCGTCGTGCTGCGCCACACGGTCCCCACCGGCGGCATCGACCACGCGGCCCACACCGGCCCGTGCAGTTGCTGCGCGACGCCGGCGGGCTGCACGGCCACGAGTACGCCATCGATGCGCTGGTGGCGGCACTGGCCCTGCGCTCTCCGGCGCCCGTCCTCGTCCTGACGTCCGACCGTGACGCCTGGTCGAAGCCGTGCGGGGACCGGGTCGCCGTCAAAGACGTGTGACGGCTCGGGGCCGTCATGCAGCCGAGTTCGCCGCGACGGGGTTCAGGCGCGGGTGCACATGTGGATGGAGATGTTGCCGCGCAGGTCGAGGTGGTGGATGCGCAGCTGGTCCTTGCCGTTGTAGGCGACGTCCAGGTGGCCGAAGACGTCCTGGGCGCCCATCGGGAACCAGTTCAGCAGCTGCGAGGTCGGGCCGTCGACGGTGTCGGGGACCTTCTGGGCGGAGGAGGTGGAGATGTCGGGGTCGGTGAGGTGCTTGGGGCCGGTGAGGACCTGGAGGTCCAGGCGGCCCCGCTGCAGGGACCAGCGGCCGCTCCATATGCCGTTGAGGCCGGTCCAGATGATGGTCCAGGTGCCGTCCGGGTTCACGGCGGCCCGGCCGGTGTCCTTGCGGCCGGCGCCGTTGTCGCCGCCGGGGAGGGTCGAGCTGATGGTCCAGGCGCCCTTGACGAACTCGGCGAAGGCGTGGCCGACGACGCCGGAGGCGGGAGACGCCGAGGGCACGGAGGGCGGGGCGGCGGCCGGGGCGGTGGCGGAGGCGGAAGGCGAAGCGGAACCGGTGGTCGGGCCCGGGGTCGCGGTCGCCGTCGGGGTCGCGGGGCCGGCGGGCTTGTCCTTGCCCGTGCAGGCGGACACCAGTGCCGCGCCGGCTCCGAGCGCGAGGTAGCGCAGGGCGGTGCGGCGCCCGACCATCCGGGCCGCCGCGCGTATCTCTCGTACCGTCACCAGGTCCCCCGGGGCGCGCAGTTGGATCTTGAAAACGGGAGTCTACGGGAGGTCAGCGCCGCACCACCGGCCCCAGCAGGCGCGCCCACTCCTCCTGCACCGCAGGCCAGGCGGGGGCGCAGCCCTGCGTACGGGCCGCAAGGTCGGGGTGGCGGCCGGCGGCCGCGCCGTACAGCAGGCACAGGTGTCCGGCGGCGCGCTCGGCGGGCGGCGCGTGCTCGTCGCGTCCACGGTCGCCGGGGCCTTCGGCAGCGGCCGTGAGCTCGTACGCCTCGGCGGCGGTGCGCAGCCTGCGCTCGCCCTCCGGGCCCTCGCGCAGCAGCATCAGGGCCGCGAACCGGTCGGCGGCGTCCTCCTCGGCGCGGTCGTCGCCCACGCGCAGGCCGAGGAGGTCGACGAGGGCGTGGCCGGCCTCGTGGTAGAGGGTTTCGGCGGCCACCGCGGCCACCTCGTCGTCGGCCGGGCCGCGGCCGGCCGATGCGAACAGCTCCCGATCCTCGGCGAGGTCGTCGTAGCAGAGCTCGATGCGGCGGGTGGCCGGGTCGTAGCCGGAGCCCTGATCGGCGCAGGAGAGGGCGACGACGGTCACGCGGTGCGGGAGGTCGAGGTGGCCGTTCAGGGCGGCGGCGACGGCCTCGGGCAGGCGGCGGTCCCGCAGGAGGCGGGCCTCCGCTGCGTCGGCCGGGCCGTCGGGCTCGGTGTGGCGGACGGCGAAGCCGCGGGCCGAGGGGGATGGGGGCGGGGGCGGCTCGGTGCAGGCGGCCGCCAGGGCCGCCACCGTCGTCGACAGAACGACCGTGCGCAGAACGAGGGTTCCCCGGGGCCGGCCGTGGCGGCTGTGTCGGCTGTGTCGGCTCATTGCGCCAGTAGAACGCACATATATGCACGCGGACGCCCGAAGAGGGGTCAACTCCCTCTGATCTAGCTCAAGTTCCCTCGCGCTCACGCACGTACCGCCCCACACTTGTGGCACGTTGCCGGAGCTCTCTTGAGGGGGATGCCGATGCGGGACAGCCATCGCGGTGAGGCCGAGCGACTGCTGGAGCGGGCCGTGGACGAGGAGGCCCAGCGGGCTGCCGGGACGGGTGTGCCGGTCGACAGGGCGGCGCTGCTGGCGCGCGGGCTCCAGGCGCTGGACGCGCTCGCCGCGAGCGCCGCCGAGGAGTACGAGGCGTACGTACGGGCCCTGGACGAGGCCGATGCCGGCGAGGAGTCCCTCGGCGAGGCCTTCCGGCGGCAGAACACCTCGACCGCGCTGCTGGTGACCGCGGTCGCGGCGGCCGCGGCGGTCGGCGCCGACCTCTCGCTGGGCGTGGCCACGGGCACGGCGCTGGCGGCGGGAGCCGTCACCGGCGTCGCCGGGGCGGCGGCCACCGTCGCCAAGGTGACCGCCCTGCACCTGCCCGCCGCGAACCGCCGGGCCGGTGAGCGCGGGCGCCCGGGCGGGCCGGAGCAGCTGCGGCTGCAGTGGCTGACGGCGCTGGAGGTCCGCGGCGTACGGCCGTTCCTGGAGCAGCAGCGGGCCGTGGCCGCCGCGGCCCGGCTGCCGCGCCAGCCGGGGCGGCCGCCGGGCGGCGGGCCGGTCCTGCGCGGCGGCGACCGCAGCGCGGAGGCCCGGCGGCGCAGCGTGCTGGAGCAGTCGTTCGCGCACCTGCCGCAGCCGGCGGCCCCGTTCAGCGGCCGGCGCGCGGAGCTGACCCGGATCGCGCAGTGGGTGCAGGCCGCCCGGGCCAGCACGGAGACCCGGCCCGTGGTCGTGGTGCTGCACGGGGAGCCCGGGGTTGGCCGCACCGCGCTGGCCCTGCGGGCGGCGGACGCGCTGAAGGACCAGTTCCGCGGCGCGTGCGTGGTGGACCTGCGCGGCGGCGCCTTCAGCGGGGAGTCCCCGCTGCCGACCCGGGAGGCGCTGCTGCACCTGCTGAACCGGCTCGGCGCGCCCCGCGAGCAGCTGCTGTTCCGCGACGGGGCGTCCGCGGAGCAGCAGGTACGGCGCCTGGGCGAGCTGTACCACCAGCACCTGCAGGGGCTGCCGGTGACGGTGGTGCTGGACGACGCGGCGGACGCGGAGCAGATCCGGCTGCTGGTGCCGGAGCGGTCGGAGAGCCTGGTGCTGGTCACGGCCCGGGAGCCGCTGGAGCTGCCGGGGGCGCCGGCCTGGGTCCACCAGCTGCCGGTGGAGCCGCTGGCCGACCCGGAGGCGGCGGAGCTGGTCCGCGCGGCGGCGGCAGCCTCCGACGACGCCGCCCTGCGGGAGCTCCTGCCCCTGGCCGGCGGCCTCCCCCTGGCCCTGCGGGCGCTGGCTCCGCTGGCGGGGGGCGCGGTGGCCGGGGCCGGAGCCGGGGCCGCGGTGCAGGCCGGCGACCCGGCCCCGCCCGGCGGCGGTGTCGTCGAGCGGGCGCTCGGGGCCGCCTATGCGGGGCTGCCCGAGGAGCGGCGGCGCCTGCTGCGGCGGCTCACGCTGGCCGGGCGGGCCTCCCTCGGCCCGTCGGCGGCGGCCGCGCTGATCGACGCGGACCGGGTGGAGGCCGGGCGGCTGCTGCACGAGCTGGCCGGCGCCGGCCTGCTGGACCTCGTACGCGGGGAGCGGTTCCGGATGCACGACGCGGTGCGCTCGTACGCGGCGGCGCGGCTCGCCGCGGACGAGGACCGGGCCGAGGCCTCGGCGGCGCACGGCCGCCTGATCCGCAACTACGCGCAGCTCGCCGACTCCGTGATCCGGATGGTCGACGGGAAGATGTCGACCCGGGCGAACCACTTCGGCGGACACGGCTTCGTCTCGCTGGACGCGGCACTGCGCTGGCTGGACGAGGAGTCGAGCTTCATCACCGCGGCCCTGCGGCACTCGCAGGACGACGTCGACCAGCAGGCGGTGCTGGACCTGCTGGGCGCGCTGTGCGACTTCTGCCTGCTGCGCGGGGACCTGTACCGGCTCGGCGAGATCAACGAGCTCACCCAGGCCGTGGAGGCCGCCCGCGCCGGGCAGGGCCGGCCCGACCGGGGCCGCCTGGTCCGCTCGGTGCAGTGGCGCACGGGCATCGCGGCCCGCCAGCTCGGCGAGCTGGACAAGGCCCGCACCACCCTGTCCTCGGTGGTCGACCAGTACCGCGAGGCGCAGCAGGACGCGGGCGCCGGCATGGCGCTGATCTCCCTCGGCATCACCCTGCACCACCAGGGCCAGCTGCCGGAGGCGGCGGCCCGGATCCGGGAGGCGCTGGCCCTGCAGGAGCCGGACAAGCTGGCGGGCGACCGGGCGTGGGGGCTGCACGCCCTGGCGGCGGTCGAGCGGGACCGGGCGCACCTGGCGGAGGCGATGCAGCTGTTGGAGCAGTCGCTGGAGCTGCACCGGGAGAGCGAGAGCGTGCACGGCGAGGCGTGGGCGCACTTCCAGCTGGGTCAGGTGTACCTGCGGCTCGGCGAGGTGCCGCGGGCGGAGGCGGAGCTGCGGCTCGCCCTGGAGCTGTACGGGCGCACGCGCGACGACCGCGGCGAGGCGTGGGCCCTGACCCAGCTGGGCCGGGCCCGGGTGGTGGACGGCGACCCCGAGCCGGCCCTGGAACGGCTGCGGGAGGCGCTGGCCCGGCACCGGGACGCGGAGGACGCGCGCGGCGAGGCGTGGACGCTGTACTACCTCGGGCAGGCGCTGGAGGAGCGGGGCGAGCGCGACCAGGCGGTACGGGAGCTGGAGCGGGCCCGGACGATGTTCTCGCGGATGCGGGACGTGTACGGGCTGGCGTACGCCCGGCACCACTCGGGCCGGGTGACCCGCGACCAGCGGGCCGCACAGACCGGCAACCTGAAGAACTCCGGCTTCGCGCGGCAGCTGCTCGTGGACGCCCGGGCCGACTTCCGGCGGATCGGGCTGGCGCACGGGGAGGCGTGGACCTGCCTGGAGCTGGCGGTGGTGGACGCGGGCAACGACCGGGTCTCGCAGGCGCTGGGGCTGTGCGAGGAGGCGGCCCGGCTGTTCATCTCGTACGGGGACCGGCGGGGGGAGGACTGGGCGCGGTTCCTGCGGTGCACGCTGCTGCCGTACGCGGTGCCGGGGGGTGGGGGTGCGGAGGAGGCGCGGGCCGAGCTGGCCCGCCTCACCGGTGCGCCGCATCCGATGCGGGACGCTCGCCTGGAGGACGGGCTGGACGCCTACGCCGTCGTCCTGGCCCGGGGCGTGGACCCCGGCGAGGGCTGGCAGGCCTGGCGCCTGGGCCTGACCCCGACCCTCCGGGCCCGCGAAATCATGGGCGTCCCCAAGCCACCCCCGCGCTGACGCGACCCGCCCAACCGCCGGCGGCCACCGGCCGCGCCTCAAACGCCGGCGGGGCTGGGATGGTCCGGCGGGGCTGAAAGACCCGTGCGATCCGCGCCCGGTGCGCTCAAACGCCGCGCGGGCTGGATCGTCCAGCCCCGCCGGCGTTTGAGGCGCTGGGGGTCCCCCCAGCGGTAGCTGGGGGAGGTCCGGGGGCGGAGCCCCCGGATCTTTGAGCCTCGCCGGCGACTGAGGCGTTTCGGGAAGGGGCGGGGTGGGGGAAACGGCTCCGCGCAGCGGGAGCGGCAGGACAGGCCCCGGACCAGGGCAGGGGACCGGGGCAGGCCGGAGCCGCCCGGCGGCCCCCCGGGCCGGGCCGGGCCGGGGTATGCAGGGGCCCCGCCCGGCGGGGGTCCCGCCTGGCGGGCCGGGCCCGGGCCGACGGCCGGGATCGCGGCGGCCGGGGGCCGCCCCGGTCAGGCCGAGGTGGTCGGGTCGGCGGCGCCGCCCGCCGGCTCCGGGGCCTCCTGGAAGTCGACCCGCCCCATGTGCCGGTTCATCGACTTCATCAGCCCCCACACCCCAAGGGCAAGGGCCGCGAACACGATGAACCCCAGAAGCCCGGGCGTCACCTTGTTCTTGTCGAAGGTGTCACCCGCCAGCGGCAGGAACTGGGCCAGTGCTGCATGAGTAGCGCTCATGGCTACGCATTCTCCCGGATGCCCGCGAAGAGGTCCGACTCGGGGAGGGAGGTGTCGACGAGCGACTTCGCGAGCTCGTACTCCTCCGTCGGCCAGACCTCCTTCTGGATCTCCATCGGAACGCGGAACCAGCCCCCGTCCGGGTCGATCTGCGTACGGTGCGCGATCAGCGCCTTGTCGCGGATCTCGAAGAACTCAGAGCACGGGATGTGCGTGGTCAGGGTCCGCTCGGTGCGCTCGAACTCCTTCCAACGCTCCAGCCACTCCCCGTAGGGGGACTCCATGCCGCGCGAGAGCAGCGCCTCGTGCAGGGCGATGGTGCGCGGCTTGTTGAAGCCCTGGTTGTAGTACAGCTTCTGCGGCTGGTACGCCGGGCCGAACTCGGCCTCCGGGTACTTCTCGGTGTCGGCCGCGCCCTCGAAGGCCACCATCGTGATCTTGTGGGTCATGATGTGGTCGGGGTGCGGGTACCCGCCGTTCTCGTCGTACGTGGTGATGACCTGCGGCCGGAAGGCGCGGATCTTCTTCACCAGGCGGCCGGCCGCCTCGTCGACGTCCTCCAGCGCGAAGCAGCCCTCCGGCAGCGGCGGCAGCGGGTCGCCCTCGGGCAGGCCGGAGTCGACGTAGCCGAGCCACTCCTGCTCGATGCCGAGGATCTGGCGCGCCTCGTCCATCTCCTTGGCGCGCACCTCGTGGATGTTCTCCTCGATGTACTTGTCACCCTGGAGCTTGGGGTTGAGGATCGAGCCCCGCTCGCCGCCGGTGCAGGTCACGACCAGGACGGGCACCCCCTCGGACACGTACTTGGCCATGGTGGCCGCGCCCTTGCTCGACTCGTCGTCGGGGTGGGCATGGACGGCCATCAGTCGAAGCTGCTCGGTCAAGACAGGATCCTCTGTGATACGTCAGGCGGACGGCTTCTATAGTGACCGAACCAGGGGGTGGAAAAATTCCGGGGCCGGACCCCGGATCGCCCGGATCTCCCGGATCCCGGCCCTCCCGGAAGGAACGATCATGAGCACGGTGCGCGAGGGACTGCCCGAGGGCCGCTACGGCCGGTCGGCGGACGCGCGCGCGGACCGCAGGCTGAAGATCGTCGGCTCGGTGCTCGGCGTCGGCCTGCTGGCCGTGGTCGGCTGGATCGGCTGGGACTACGTCGCAGGTCAGAGCGTCAGCGCCGAGGTGATCAAGTTCCAGGTGGTCTCGGACGCCGAGGTGAAGGTACACCTGGAGGTACGCAAGGACGCCGGGGTGACCGGGGTCTGCACCCTGATCTCCCAGGACCGGGACCACGCCGAGGTGGGCCGCGCGGACTTCACCTTCGCGCAGCGGGCGTCGCGCGTGGACGAAATGGTGTCGCTGAAGACGACCGGACGCGCGACGATGATCGAGCTGGTCGGCTGCCAGGCCGCCGGCTCGGCCGGCTCGGCCGGCTCGGCCCACTCGGCCGGCTGACACCCCCGCATCCCCCGGGGATCCCGAGCGGTCGGGAACCAGCCGACACCCCCGTCGGCAATCTGGTCCCTTTCCTGCTCACGGGCCCGATGACACACTTCATACACATGGTGTCCTCCCCCTTTTCTTCCCGAATTGTTAGGCTCGTGGTTTCGCCCGCCACCGGCGGCCAAGTAGTCCCCTGTACCGACGAGGAGCACCCGTGACCCAGACGAGCGAGAGCGTCACCTGGCTGACCCAGGCGGCGTACGACCAGCTGAAGGCCGAGCTGGACTACCTCTCTGGTCCCGCACGCACGGAGATCGCCACCAAGATCGCAGCTGCCCGTGAGGAGGGCGACCTGCGCGAGAACGGCGGTTACCACGCGGCCAAGGAGGAGCAGGGCAAGCAGGAGCTGCGCGTCCGCCAGCTGACGCAGCTGCTGGAGAACGCCAAGGTCGGCACCGCCCCCGCGGCCGACGGCGAGGTCGCCCCGGGCACGGTCGTCACGATCGCCTTCGACGGCGACGAGGACGACACGATGTCCTTCCTGCTGGCCTCCCGCGAGTACGCGTCGGCGGACTTCGAGACCTACTCCCCGCAGTCCCCGCTGGGCTCGGGCGTGCTGGGCAAGAAGATCGGCGACGACGCCGAGTACGAGCTGCCGAACGGCAAGAAGGCGTCCGTCCGAATCCTCGACGTCAAGCCCTTCACCGGCTGATCACCCGGGACTGAACACGGGCGGAGCCCCCTGCCGGAGCAATCCGGCAGGGGGCTCCCCCCTTTACGGGCCTTGCGGGACTTACGGGCCCTGCAGGCCTTGCCCGGCCTAGCCGCGCCCGTCCTCCTGGCCGCCGCCGCCCATGACCGTGTACCCCGCGGCGTGCAGGGCGCGGGCGACCTCCGTGCAGTGCTCGCGGCCCTTGGTCTCCAGGTGCAGTTCCACCTCGACCTCGGTCAGGCCCAGGCGCGGGTCGGTCCGTACGTGGCTCACGTCCAGCACGTTCGCGTCGACCACCGACAGCACGCCCAGCAGCCCCGCCAGCGCCCCCGGCCGGTCGGCCACCCGCAGTCGCAGCGACAGGTAGCGGCCCGCCGCGGCCATGCCGTGGCGCAGGATCCGCTGGAGCAGCAGCGGGTCGACGTTCCCGCCGGACAGGACGGCGACGACCGGGCCGCCGCCGTACCGCTCGGGCTCGCTCAGCAGGGCGGCCACGGTGCTGGCGCCGGCCGGCTCGACGACCAGCTTGGCCCGCTCCAGGCACAGCAGCAGGGCGCTGGAGAGCGCGTCCTCGGAGACGGTGCGGACGTCGTCGACGAGCTCGCCGATGATCTGGAACGGGACGTCGCCGGGGCGGCCGACGCGGATGCCGTCCGCCATGGTGGCGGGGCTGTCGATCGAGACGGGGTGGCCGGCCTTGAGGGAGGGCGGGTACGCGGCCGCGCCCGCCGCCTGGACTCCGACCACCTGCACGTCCGGGCGCAGCGCCTTCACGGCGGTGGCGATGCCCGCCGCGAGGCCGCCCCCGCCGATCCCGACGAGGATGGTGCGCACCTCCGGGCACTGCTCCAGGATCTCCAGGCCCACCGTGCCCTGGCCCGCGATGATGTCGCGGTGGTCGAAGGGGTGGATGAACACCGCGCCGGTGCGGTCCGCGTAGTCCTGGGCGGCGGCGAGGGTCTCGTCGACGACCTGGCCGTGCAGCCGTACGTCGGCTCCGTACTCCTCGGTGGCCGCGACCTTCGGCAGCGGCGCCCCGACCGGCATGAAGACGGTGGAGTGCACGCCGAGGAGGGAGGAGGCCAGGGCCACGCCCTGCGCGTGGTTGCCGGCGCTGGCGGCGACGACGCCGGCGGCCCGCTGCTCGGGGAGCAGGCCGGCGATGCGCACGTACGCGCCGCGCAGCTTGAAGGAGCCGGTGCGCTGGAGGTTCTCGCACTTGAGGTGGACCGGCGAGCCGACCAGGGCGGAGAGGTGCCTGCTGCCTTCCATCGGGGTCACCCGGGAGACGCCCGACAGCATCTTCTGGGCTCCCAGGACGTCGTCGAGGATGACCTGCGGGACGGGCTGGGGCACGCGGTAGCTCATGCCGCCAGTCTCGCAGGCCGCACGTGGCGCGGGGCACGGCGCGGGGCACGGCGCGGGACCCACGGGCCCCACCCGCACCGTCGGCTCCAGGTCCTTCCGGGCGCTGCGGGAGGGGCGAAATCCCGCCATCCGGGACGGGCCCGGGAGCTTGGTACGGACCGGGTCCGCGGCAGATCCGTACCGGTCGTATCAGTTCTCCTACGCGGCGTACGAGCCGGGTCGGGGCCGCGTACTCTGTCCCCCAATCCCTGTCGGCCCCACGCGAAGAGAGCTCACGGCCATGCCTTCCAACCCGGCCAATTCCGACCTGCCCACGGCGGCCGAAGCGCCTGCCGAAGCCGGTCTTCTGGACGCGCTCCAGCACCAGGTGGCCGTTTTCGCGCGCCGCGCCGAGCAGACCCGCCTGGGCGGGGTCGGCCAGGCCCGCAACTCGATGGACCGCGCCGCGTACCTGCTGCTGAACCGGCTCGACCTGGAAGGCCCGATGGGCGTCAAGGCGCTCGCCTGCGGCATGGGCATCGACTCCTCCACCGTGACCCGGCAGGTCGCGCCGCTGGTCGACACCGGCCTGGTCAAGCGGACCTCGCACCCGGAGGACGGGCGGGCCGTGGTGCTGGCGCTGTCCCCCCGCGGGCTGGCCCGGCTGGAGGAGGTCCGCCTGTCGCGGCGCGAGCTGATGGCCCGGGTCACCGAGGGCTGGAGCGAGGTGGAGCGCGAGTCGTTCACCGGGCTGCTGACCCGGTTCAACAGCTCCCTGTCGGAGCTGATGGGCACCGTCGCCGAGGCGGGCCCCGCCTCCTGAGCGGACGGGGCGACGCGGGGCCGTCCGACCCCTTGACCGGGGCGGTGCCCCTGGCCGCACTATGTGGCCTGTGGACCACCGAGCGGGGCCCTACGCCGAGTTCGAGGCCTTCGTCGCCGGCGCGGCGGGGCGGCTGCTGCACGTCGCGGTCCTGCTGACGGCGGAGGACGGGCCCGGGGCGGATGTCGTTGCGGGTGCCGGCTCCGGAGCCGGGGCGGGTGCCGACTGCCCCGCGGCCCGCCGGCTGCTGGCGGGCGCGCTGGCCCGTACGTACGCGAACTGGCGCCGGCTGCGCGGCGACGACCCCTACGACCACACCCGCCAGGAGTTGTGCGCCGCGTTCGCCCGCACCGGCTGGCGCCACCACGGCGGCCGCGGGATCCTCGCGCCGCTCGGCCCGCTGGAGCGGCTCGTGCTGGTGCTGTGCGTGTACGAGGGCGTCGCCGAGGAGGTCGCGGCCGCCCAGCTGGGGCTGCCGGTCGAGCGGGTGCGGCAGCTGTGCGCCCGGGCGGTGGACGTGATGCGCGCCCGGGATGCCGCATGAGCGTCCCGGACCGCAAGGAGGACCGGGTCCGGCGGCTGATGGAGGGCCCGCACCCGGTGGTCCCGGCCGGTCTGGCGGCGGCGGCCGCGGCCCGCGGGACTCGGCTGCTGCGCCGCCGGCGGGCGTGGCGCCGGGCCGGGTGGACGCTGCTGTTCGCGGCCGCGGTGGCCTTCGCGGTGTGGGCCTCGCTGACCCGGCCGTGGGAGGTGCCGCCGAGCGAGGTCTCCCCGCCCCTGGAGGGCTGGTAGACCCACCGCCCGGCGGCCGGTCCCGTACGACTGGCCGAGGACGACTAGCCGAGGGCCTGGGTCAGGTCGGCCAGCAGGTCGTCGGCGTTCTCGATGCCGACCGAGAGGCGGACCAGGTCCGCGGGGACCTCCAGGGCCGAGCCGGCCACCGAGGCGTGCGTCATGCGGCCCGGGTGCTCGATCAGGGACTCCACGCCGCCCAGGGACTCGCCGAGGGTGAAGAGCTTGGCGCGGTTGCAGACCTCGACCGCCGCCTCCTCGCCGCCGGTGACCTGGAAGGAGATCATGCCGCCGAAGTTGCGCATCTGCTTGGCGGCGATCTCGTGGCCCGGGTGCTCGGCCAGGCCCGGGTAGAGGACCTTGTGCACCTTGGGGTGGCGGGTCAGCATGTCGGCGATCTTCGCCGCGTTCTCCGCGTGCCGGTCCATGCGGACGGCCAGGGTCTTGATGCCCCGCAGCACGATCCAGGAGTCGAAGGGGCCGGCCACCGCGCCCATCGCGTTCTGGTGGTAGGCCAGCTCCTCGCCGAGGGCCGCGTCGGCCGTGACCAGGGCGCCGCCGACGACGTCGGAGTGGCCGCCCATGTACTTCGTCAGCGAGTGCACGACGACGTCCGCGCCGAGGGCCAGCGGCTGCTGGAGGTACGGCGAGGCGAAGGTGTTGTCGACGACCAGCTTGGCGCCGGCCGTACGCGCGATGTCGGCGACGACGGCGATGTCGGTGATGCCGAGCAGCGGGTTGGAGGGGGTCTCGACCCAGATGACCTTCGTCTTCGGGGTCAGCGCGGCCCGCACCGACTCCGGGTCGGAGGTGTCGGCCACCGACCACTCCACGCCCCAGCGGGAGACGACCTTCGCGAAGAGGCGGAAGGTGCCGCCGTAGGCGTCGTTCGGGATGACCACGTGGTCGCCCGGGACGAGCAGCGTGCGCAGCAGGCAGTCCTCGGCCGCGAGCCCCGACGCGAAGGCCAGGCCGCGGCTGCCGCCCTCCAGCGCCGCGAGGTTCTCCTCCAGGGCGGTGCGGGTCGGGTTGGCGCTGCGGCTGTACTCGTATCCGCCGCGCAGTCCGCCGACGCCGTCCTGCTTGTACGTGGACACCTGGTAGATCGGGGGCACGACCGCGCCGGTCAGCGGGTCCGCGGTGTTGCCCGCGTGGATCGCGCGGGTCTCGAAGCTCTGGTGCTCGTGGCTGTCGTCGCTCATGGGCAGAGCCTAATCCCCGCAGGCCCGGGGTGGTTGCCCACGGGGCGCGGGCATTGGCCTTTGCGCGGGTGCGTCTGGTTCGCTTGTGGGCATGGAGATTCTCTGGTTCCTGATCGCGATGGGCCTGCTCGTGGCCGCCCTCGGTCCGCTGATACGGCGCCGGCGCGGCGGCGGCATCCGCCTGGCCGCCCCCGGCAGCCCCGACGCGGCCGACCCGGCGGCGTACGGCTTCGCCCTGCAGGAGGAGCTCGACATCCGGGTTCCCGGACCCGACCAGGACCTGATGGACGCCCTCACCGCCGTGCAGAGCAGCGGGCGCTGGCAGGCCGCCTCGCAGCTGCTGGCCGGCACCGCGAAGGAGGGCGAGCTGCGCTGGCAGCGGGTCCAGGCCTTCGGCGGGGCCGCGGCACTGGAGCTGGTGGAGCGGCCCGGGGTGGGCGCACAGTGGCTGAAGGCGTGGCGGCTGGAGGCCGGCAAGGACGCGGGCGGGGCGCAGGTGCACGCGGAGCTGCTGGTGCAGCAGGCGTGGCGGCAGTCCGGCGGCGTCGGCTCCGCGGACCACCGGATCATCCTGGAGGAGGCCCGCGAGGCCTGCCGCAAGGCGGCGCTGCTGGCGCCGGGCGACCCGGTCCCGTACATCACCGAGCTGGCGGTGGCGCGGGGCCTTGCCTACCCGGAGGCGGAGTTCGACGAACTCTGGGCGAAGGTCATCGACGTCGCCCCGAACCACATGGGCGCGCACCTGGCGGCGCTGCACTACTGGTGCGAGTCGTGGCACGGCTCGCGGGAGAAGGCCGACGCGTTCGCGCACGCGGCGGCGGCCCGCGCGCCGCAGGGATCGCTGCTGGCGGCGCTGCCGCTGTTCGCGGTGTACGCGCACATCCCGGAGGTGGTCCTGACCAACTTCTGGGAGAGCGCGGTGGTGACGCGGGCGGTGCAGGGGGCGATGTACGCGGTACGGACGGCGCGGGGCGACGATCCGATGCTGGCGCACGTCCGGCACCTGCTGCTGTGGTTCCTGGTGGGAATGGAGCGGTGGGCGGAGGCGATGGAGCAGGTCCGGCACGTCGACGGGTGCGTCGGTGCCCTGCCGTGGTCCGCGGCCGAGGATCCGGCGGCCCAGTACGCGGTCTACCGCGCGCTGGCCGTCGCCGGCTACGAAGCCAACGGCGGCTCCCCGGCCACCCTCCCGAACTGACCCCCGCCCGGGGCAGGCCGGTGCCGCTGCGCGGAGCCGTTTCCCGGCGGGGCTGATTTCAGCCCGCGCGGCGTTTGACCGCACCGGGCGCGGAGCGCACGGAACGGGGTCCGGGGCGGAGCCCCGGCTTCGGGAAGGGGAACGGCTCCGCGCAGCGGCCAGCGGCCAGCGGCCAGCGGCGCCCGATCGCGCCAGAGGCACCGCATAAGGTTGCCGTAAGTGACCGGGAGGGCGCATGATCCCCCGGTGGCCGTTCGGCCGGCCGGTACGCCGGCCCGGCCAGGGGCCGCCGCCGGCCCGGCACACACACCGGCCGCGCCCGCCCCCGCCCGCACCCACCGCGGCGGCAGCGCAACAACCACCGGCGTACCTCTGCACCCGCACCACCGTCATCCCGGGGGGATCTGTCCTACATGGGCGCTTCACTGCGCGCGCTGCGCGCCCTCGTCCTGCTCGCAGGCTTCTATCTGCTCGGCGTCGTCCTGCTGGCCATCCTGGCGGCCGCCGACATCGGCATCATCGCCGCCGGCCTCCACGGCTTCGCCGCCGCCAAGCTGGTCGCCGTCACCGCCGTCCTCGCAGTCCCGATCGTCCGCGGCATGTTCATGCTGCGCACCCCCAAGGGCGACCCGGTCCCCGGCGTCCCGGTGACCGAGGCGCAGGAACCCGCCCTGTGGCAGGCCGTCCGCGAGGTCGCCACGCAGGTCGGCACCCGCGCCCCCGACGAGATCGCCCTGATCGCCGACGTGAACGCGGCCGTCAGCGAGGACGCCCGGCTGCTCGGCCTGCTCCCCGGCACCCGCCGCCTCTACATCGGCCTGCCGCTGATGACCGGCTTCGACGAGATGCAGCTGCGCGCCGTGCTCGCCCACGAGATGGGCCACTACGCCAACCTCGACACCCGCCTCACCCCGCTGATCGCCCGCGGCCGCGCCCAGCTCATCCGCACCATCCGCCACTTCCACGAGCGCGCCGACGCCAAGGTGGCCAAGGAGCGCGCCCGCCAGGAGAAGAAGGCCGCCCAGCGCCTCGCCAAGGGCAAGACCGCCCAGGAGATCGACACCCGCGGGCAGGGCGCCACGTACCGGGCCATGGCCAGGATCTACGTGGCGTACGGGAACTTCTACCAGCGCGCCACCCTCTCCTCCGCCCGCCGCCAGGAGCTCGCCGCCGACCTGGCCTCCGTCGAGGTCGCCGGCCGGGACTCCGCCGCCTCCGCGCTGCGCGAGCTCAACGCACTGGGCCCGGCCCAGGAGTTCTACATGGACTCCTACGCCACCCTCGGCGTCGGCGCGGAGCTGCTGCCCCCGCCCGGCGAGGTCTTCGGCGGGCTGCGCCGCCTCCTCGACGCCCGCCGCGCCGAACTGGACGAGCTGCGCCGCGACCTGCCGACCGAGCCCACCGAGCCGTACGACTCCCACCCCGCGCTCGCCGAACGCGTGGCCCGCATCGAGGCCCTGCCCGACGACGGCCGCGGCGCCCAGGACGCCCGCCCGGCGCTGGCGCTGCTGTCGGCGCCCGAGGCCGCGCAGGCCGCGCTGGAGCAGGCCGTGCTGACCCCGCAGGCGCTCGCCCTGAAGCGGGTGGACTGGCCCGAGCTCGTCCACCTGAGCATGACCCGGTACGTCTCCCAGGGTTCCGAGGAGATCCGCGCGGCCTTCACCGCCGAGGGCGCCGATCCCGCCCTCGGCCTGGGCGCCGTGCTGGACGCCGTCGACGCCGACCCGGCGCTGCGCTGGCGCGTGGCCGACCGCTTCCCGAAGTCCGAGGAGGCGGCCGCGGCCACCGGCCGCACCGCCCGCGAGTTCGCCCGCCCGGTGGTCCGCCGGGCCCTGAACCAGCTGGTCACCGTCGAGCTCACCGCCCGCGACAGCGCCCGCTGGGAGCTGTCCTGGTCGGACTCCGCGGCCCTGCGCTACCCCTCCGACGACTTCGAACAGCAGCTGAAGTCCGCGCTGGAGGCGGCCACGGCCGACCAGTGCGACACCGAACCGCTGCGAAAGCTGGTGCTCGCCCCGTGATAGGTCTCATCGTCTTCGGCGTCCTGCTGCTCGCAGGTGCCTGGAAACTGCTGCGCGGCATGTACTTCGTCCGCAAGGCGCGCAGGCTGAACGCCGCCTCGGACGCCCTGGAGGCCGAGACCGCGGCCACCAAGGCCCGTACGGCCGCTCTGGAGGAGCAGGCCGAGGCCGAGAAGGCCGCCGCGGTCGTGGCGCTCGGCTTCGTCGCGGAGGCCGACCTCGACACCGAGCACGGCCAGCCCGTACCGCCCGGACAGGAGGCCGCGCTGGCGGCCGTCCGGGGAGGCGACTGGGAGGCGGGCGCCGACTGGATCGCCGCCGCCGGGCAGGACTGGGAGGAGCGCTGGTCGCGGGTCCGCGACCTCGCCGAGGCGGCCGCCGAGGACGACGCGTGGCTGCTGGCCTGGAAGGCGGCCCGGCCGGGCGATCCGACCGCGGCGCTCGTCGACGCGGACACCGCGGTGCTGGTGGCGTGGAACGTACGCGGCAGCCAGTCCGGGGCCCGCACCACGCAGGAGCAGTTCCGGCTCTTCCACGACCTGCTGCTCACCGCGCGCCGTACCGCGCAGGAGGCGCAGGAGCTCGCCGACCCGGCGGACCCGGTGCCGTACATGGTCGAGCAGCCCATCGCCATGGGGCTGGGCTACCCGCACGAGCAGTACGAGGAGCTGTGGGCGCAGATCACCAAGCGCGCCCCGAAGCTGCTGTGCGCGCACACCAGCGCCCTGCAGTACTGGGCCGGGAAGTGGCGCGGCTCGCACGAGCTGGCCCTCGGCTTCGCCCGCACGGCGGCCGACGGCGCCAAGCCGGGCGAGCTGCTGTCCGTACTGCCGCTGATCGCGCACTTCGAGAACGAGGCGTGGGTCAAGGAGCTGCGGGCGGAGGAGTACTACAAGGAGCCGGAGGTCGTCGCGGCCGTCGACGCCGCCCTCGCCGACCTGGCCGCGGCCGCGCCGGACGACCGGCGGGCGGTCACGCTGCGGCACATGCTGGCGTGGATGCTGTTCTGGCAGGACCGGGACGCGGAGGCGGTCGAGCAGTTCCGCCACATCGACGGGTACATCGGCGCGATCCCGTGGTCGTACGCGGGGCGGCCGAAGCAGCGGTACCTGTACGCGCGCGACTGGGCGGTCCGCGTGACGATGCAGTCGCAGTAGCGGGAGCTGTCCGGTTCGGGGGGCGGGGCGGGGGCGGGGGCGGGAATCCTCCCCCGTCCCCAACCGTTGTCCCTCCTACCCGAAGGAGGCGATCGATCCATGTTCCCGTTCCGCCGCACGCCCGAGCTGCCCACCGCCGAGGAGGCCCTCAAGGGCCGCCCGGAGCCCCTGTTCGCCCTGCCGCCCGAGCACACGGTCCTCGGCAACCCCCTCGCCGGCCCCTACCCGGAGCACCTGGACGTCGCGGACTTCGGGCTGGGCTGTTTCTGGGGCGCGGAGCGGAAGTTCTGGCAGACCCCCGGTGTGTGGACCACGCTGGTCGGCTACCAGGGCGGCCACACCGAGAACCCGACGTACGAGGAGGTGTGCTCGGGTCTGACCGGCCACACGGAGGTCGTCCGCGTGGTGTTCGACCCGGCGCAGGTCTCGTACGACGCGCTGCTGAAGCTCTTCTGGGAGTCCCACGACCCCACGCAGGGCTTCCGCCAGGGCAACGACGTGGGCACCCAGTACCGCTCGGCGGTCTACACCCACTCCCCCGCCCAGCAGTCCGCGGCCGAGGCCTCCCGCGACGCCTACCAGCGGGTGCTGACCTCCTCGGGCTACGGCCCGATCACCACGGCCGTCCTGCCGGCCGCGGACCGCCCCTTCTGGCCGGCCGAGGCCTACCACCAGCAGTACCTGGACAAGAACCCGGCCGGGTACTGCGGCATCGGCGGCACGGGCGTGTCCTGCCCCATCGGCGTGGCCCGCGCCGACTCCTGACGGTCCCGAACGGTCCCACCGCGGAGAGAAGATGATAAAAAGCAGGGTGGATTTGCCGGGGATTGTCGCCTGCTGGCACCCATAGAGAAGATAAGATTCCGCGCGCTCCCCTGATCGGAGCATCGAACTCACTCGTATGCCGCACACCCCGCTGCCGTCGGCGCCGTTATCTGGCATATGACGGACAGGAACACCGCCGACGTACGTGCCGACTCCCGGAACGAAAGTGACGTCGTTCCCCTGGAATGGTCCGCACCCTCCGCGACTCCCCTGAAGCAGTTCACGGAGGCGATGGACCGGATCGAGTGCGATTTCTGGCGCTGCTGGAACCGAATCGTTCACACACCGAAGGCGACCCGCGCCGGGGTGGGGATTCGCGGGAATGCATGACTTCCACAGCGGCGAACCCTTCGCGTACCCCGAAGAGTTCTACGCAGCCTCCAGCACCCAGGCGTGGCGTCCCACGGCCCAGTACGACACGCTCGCCGGCGAACCCGACCGCCTCGGGTCGGGTCTTCCGGGCGTGCCGCCGCAGATGTCGCCGAACCCGACGGAAGAACTGGGCTTCCTGCTACAGGAGAGCCTGGCGGCCGAGTACGACACCCCGCCCGTGCGTCCGCAGCCGAACCCCTACGCCGTCCATCCCGAGGGGTCCCCCCGCCGGCGCCGCAGACCACGTCGCTGGGTCGTGGACTGGCTGCGCACGACCAGCTTCTCCATTGCCACGCTCGCCGCCGCCCTGGTGACCCTGGTCAGCCTGTTCGGCGGCATCATCGCCTACGAACCGCTGCACCGGATCGCCGAGCTGCGCACCCCGGCGTACGTGGCCGACTGGTGGCCCCTCCTCGTCTACGGTCCGTGGGCCGTCGCCTCCCTGAACATCCTGCGCGCCGCCCTTCACCAGCGCCGAGCGCTCCACTCCTGGCTCGTGGTCCTCGTGTTCTCGGGCACCGCGATCCTGCTGTGTCTGGCGCAGGCGCCCAAAACCCTCACCGACGAGGCCGCCGCCGCATTGCCGCAGATGGCGTCACTCGCCTGCTTTCACCAACTGGTCCGCCTCATCACTTTGACCAACCCACCCCGCAAGTCCGGCGCCCGCCACCGCACCGTTCTCCCGCGCATCGGACCCTCCGCCCCGCCGTCCACCCCGCAGCCGACCAGGCCGCCGTTTCCGAGGAGCAGAAGACCCTTCTGAAAGGAATCCGCAAAACCCCTCCCGAACACCCCCCTTGCGGCTCTGGCCAGGCTTTTCGGCTGCCAAGGAGGGGATCTCCCCGATGGCTCCGATTCTTTCCCAGGCAAGATCCATTTAGCAAGGCGCCCATCACCCGGACGGCCCAATATTCCGGTTATTGATCGTGATCTTCACGGTCGGCGGGTCATGGGCGCCGCCCTTGCAGGGGCTGGCCGAAACCCGGTCGACCGTCGGCGGGGCGGTCGGCACACTGGGCCGAATGGACAGCCAGGGGCAAGGCGGCAGTGCGGGTGCGCTCAACCGGGCGGTGTGGGACGAGCGGGCCCGGGTGCACGGGACCACCGCCGGGGACCGGTTCTACGACGTCGAGGGGTTCCTCGCCGGGCGGCAGACCCTGCTCGGCACCGAGCGGGAGCTGGCCGGGGAGGTGCGGGGGCTGGACCTGCTGCACCTGCAGTGCCACTTCGGCATGGACACCCTGAGCTGGGCCCGGCTCGGGGCACGGGTGACGGGGGTGGACTTCTCCCCCGTGGCCGTGCACCGGGCCCGGGAGCTCGCGGCCCGCGCCGGCTTGGCCGCGGAGTTCGTCGAGGCGGACACGCAGGCCCTGCCGGCCTCCCTCGCCGGCCGGTTCGACCTGGTGGTGGCCACGTACGGGGTGCTGTGCTGGATCGGCGACCCGGACGCCTGGATGCGGGGTGCGGCCGCGGCACTGCGGCCCGGGGGCCGGCTGCTCCTGGTCGACCTGCACCCGCTGTTCCAGGTCTTCGCCTCCTACGAGCCGCTCGTCGCCGACTGGCCGTACGGCGGCGGGGCGGCGCTGCGGGAGCCGGTGACCGGGACGTACGCCGATCCCGAGCTGCGCGTCGAGGCCCGCGAGGCGGTGCAGTACCCGCACTCCCTCGGGGAGATCGTGACGGCGGCCGCCGGGGCCGGACTGGTCCTCGCGCACCTCGGCGAGCACACCGAGGCCGACACCGACGGCCGGGGGCTGCTGCCCCGGGGCGAGGACGGCAGGTACCGCTTCCCGTTCGGGCAGACGCACCTGCCGGTCCTCTACTCCCTGGTGGCCGCGAGGCCCTGAGTCCGTCTCCGCACCGGGTGCGCGGCGGGCGGCTCCGCGGCTACAGCTTGAGCTGGTAGATCGCCGCCGCGCGCTCGCGGCGGTAGCCGAGCGCCTCGTTGACGGCGAGCATCGGGGTGTTGGCGTCGGCGACGGTCGTGGCGATGGTGCGCAGGGCGGGGTGACGGGCCGTCGCCTCGGCGAGCATGCGGAGCTTGACCGCGCGGCCGAGGCCGCGGCCGCGGTGGCCGGGGACGACGGCCGTGTCGTACTGGATGGCGCGCGGGCCGTCCGGGTCCGGCAGGACGAGCTCGGTGTACGCGGCGACCTCGCCCTGCGGGGTGACGGCGGCGACGGTGGTGATCGCGCCGCCGCGGTCCAGGATCAGCTGCTGGGCGGCGTGCAGGCGCTCCGCCGTCCAGGCCTGGGTCTGCTCGTCGGTGTCGCCGCTCGGGGCGTCCTCCATGGAGCCGTGCGCGATGGCGGCGGCCCCGGCCCAGGCGTCGGGGACCAGGCCGGGCCAGCACAGCAGCGTGTAGCCGGGGGTCTGCGGTGCCTGCTCCGGCTGCGGCGCAGCCACGTCCTGGACGTACCAGGCCATCCGCAGCGCCTCGGTGAAGCCGAGGGACTCGGCGAAGGCCTGGCCGGGGCCGCCGAGGTCGACCACGGCGGAGACCGAGCTCCGGCCGTCGGCGAGGAGCGCCTCGCGGACCTGCTGCCACAGGGCCGTGCCGAGGCCCTGCCGGCGCGCCTCTGGGCGCACGGCCAGGACGTCCAGGAAGGCGGTGTGCCGGTTCTTCTCGTCGCTGAAGAGGAGCAGCCCGGCGACACCGAGCGTCGCGGCGGCGCCCTCCCCTGCGACGCCGTCCCCGGCCGCACCGGCCTCGGCGGCCCAGAGCGCGGCGCGGCCGCGGGCGGGCGCCACCTGGATCCGGCCGGACACCTCCACGCGGGACGGCGTCGGCAGTTGCGGCAGGTCGGCGGCCTGGACGGCGGCCAGGACGGCCCGCCAGGCGTCCGCCTCGGCATCGGACGGGGGCGGGGTGAGGGCGCGTATCGCCGTGGGGGCGCTGCTCGGAAGGGTCATGATCGCGACCTTAGCCGCGGCGCGCCCGGCGCGCCCCGCACTTTCGGGCCCTCCGGCCCCGGCCCCAGCCCGTCGTCCCCGGCCCCGTAGCCCGGCCCGGCCCGGAAAACGCCGGACGGCGGGGAGCCGCCTCGGGCTCCCCGCCGTCCGGTCGGGGTTCGGTTCACACCGGGGGTCAGGCGGCCGAGCCGGCCTTCCACTCCGCCCAGCTCATGTTCCAGCCGTTGAGGCCGTTGTCCGGCTTGATGGTCTTGTCCGGGGAGTTGACCACCGTCACCACGTCACCGATGAGCGTGTTGTCGAAGAACCAGGCCGCCGGCTGGTCCGGGTCGCCCGCGCCCTTGACGTCGTTGAGGCCGACGCAGCCGTGGCTGGTGTTCACGCTGCCGAAGATCGAGTCCGATCCCCAGTAGTTGCCGTGGATGAAGGTGCCGGAGGTGGACAGCCGCATCGCGTGCGGGACGTCCTTGATGTCGTACTCGCCCTTGCCGTCACTGCCGGTGAAGCCGACGGTGGAGCCGTCCATCCGGGTCTCCTTGAACTTCTCGGAGATCACCATCTGGCCGTTGTACGTCGGGTTCGCCGGGGAGCCGGCCGAGATCGGGATGGTCTTGAGGACCTGGCCGTCGCGCGTGACGGTCATCTTCTTCGTCTTGGCGTCGACGGTGGAGACCTGGCTGCGGCCGATCTTGAAGGTGGCGGTGCGGTTCTGCACGCCCTGGACGCCCGGGGCGCCCTGCACGCCGTCCAGCGTCATCTTCAGGGTGACGGTGGAGTTGGCCTGCCAGTACTGCTCGGGCCGGAAGTCGAGCCGCTGCTCGCTGAACCAGTGGCCGACGATCTCCTGGTTCGAGCTGGAGGTGACGCTGATCGCGGCCTGGACCGCCTTCTTGTCCTTGATCGGCTTGTTGAAGGTGATCGAGACCGGCATGCCGACGCCGACGGTCTGGCCGTCCTCCGGCACGAACGAGCCGATGAAGCTGTTCTCCGGGGAGACGGTGGTGAAGGAGGCGTTCTCGTGCGCCTCCTTGCCGCTCGCGTCCTTCGCGGTGGCCGCCAGCGCGTACTTCGTGGAGCGCTTCAGCGGGGCGTCCGGCTTCCAGCTCTTGCCGTCGCCGGCTATCTTGCCGGCGACCGCAGCGCCCTCGGAGGTCTTCAGCTCCACGCCGGTGAGGGTGCCCTCGGCGACGCTGACGGCGGTGGAGTCCAGGCCGACGTTGGTCGCCCCGTCCTTCGGCGTGATCGTTATCTTGGCCTTCGAGGCGTCCTTGGCGGCGGCCGCGTCGACGTCCGACTGGGACTTTCCGGAGTCCCCGCCCTTCGCCTTGTCGTCGCCGCCGCCGTTACACGCCGTGAGCATCAGTACGCCGCCGAGCACGGCCGATATGGCCGCCATGGACCTGCGCCGCCGCTTGCTGTCCGTCCTCACACGCCACTCCATCATTGCCTGAACCCCCCGGGGCAGTCCCCGGGCAGGGGGAAAACGCCCCCTGCCTCGCCCCAGTCAACGCATTGACGGCCCGGTCGGTTCCACATTCCGTTTGAATGTGGGCAACCCCACGGTCAGGCGTTGTCGGTCTCCCTGTCGAAGCCTCCATCTTCCTCTTCGAGGTCCCATTCGAGCGACTCGGGGTCGTATTCCACGGGCTCGCTGCTCCAGGAGGCCTGTACGAGCTCCACTCCGGGGATCTCCGCCACCAGGTCCGTGGGGTCCACGAGGTACGCGAGAGCTTCCGATTCGTCCTCCCGGACGGCGGCCTCGGCGTGGCTGCGCTCCTCGTCCGGCATGAACTCGTCGGCGTCGATGTGCTCGAGGGCGGCGCCCGTCAGGGCCTCGGCGTCAGATACCTCCAGCACCAAATCCACCCGGAGCCGTACATATCGTGATGTGTCAGAAGGGTTCATACGACGGAGAGTAAGCCCGAACCGGCCCCGACTTTCCCACGACCCGCCCCTTTCCGTAGCATCACCGCACACGGCCAATTCGCTGCTTCCGCAAGGGGGATCGCACCGTGACCGCACGCCGACCGCTGCTCACCGCTCTCGGGGCGACCACCCTGCTCGCCGCCCTGTGGTTCGTGCCCTCGGCCAACGCCACCGCGCCCGAGGACTCCGCCGGGCGCGGCGCGCCCGCCGCGGCGAACACCGAAGGCTCGGGCGCCGACGCCGCCGCCGACGCCGCGGCCGGGCAGGGGACGGGCTCCGACGAGCCGGTGCTCGGCCTCGCGGACACCGGCGGCATCGACACCACGCCCTACCTGCTGGCCGGCACCGCCTGCCTGATCGTGGGCGCGGCCTCGGTCACCTTCTCCGTCCGCCACTCCCGCGGCGCGTAACCCCGCCTCTGCTTCCCAAGCAGAGGTCCGCCACCCCAGCCCCCCAGGCGCCTTCGAAGCGGGAGTCCGGCAATTCCAGCCCCGCCTTTGCCTGAGACGGGGGGCCGGCAAATCCAGCCCCGCCGGCGTTTGAGGGGCGGGTCCGGGCGGAGCCCGGTGCCCGGCGGAGCCGGGTTCCTCGGTGCGCCGCCTCGCCTCAAACGTCGGCGGGGCTGGAATGCCCGGACCCCGGCGCAAAGGCCGGCGGAGCCGGGGTTGCCGGGGCTCCGCCCCAAGCCCCGCGCCTCAAACGCCGACGGGGCTGAACATGCCCACCCCCGCTTCGAAAACGGGAGCGGCGGCCGGGCCGGCCCTCGGCTTCGGAAGGGCCGGCGAGGCCTGAAAGGCCACGCCAACCGCGCACGCCGAAGGGCCGCCCCCGGGGGAAGGCTCTCCCGGTGGCGGCCCTGGGCGGGCGCGGGCCGCGCGCGGCGGGGCGGCCCGTCAGGCCAGGGGGCCCGTTACCGACTCGACCGCGGTGACCAGGCCGCCCGAGCGGACGAAGGCGTCGGCGGCGGCCAGGTCGGGGGCCAGGAAGCGGTCCGGGCCGGGACCCGCCACGCCGGCCTCGCGGGTGCCCGCGATGGCGGCAAGGCTGGCCGGGGCGGCCGTCAGCCCGTGCCGCAGCTCGATGGCCCGGGTGGCCGCGTACAGCTCGATCGCGATGATCCGGGTCAGGTTGTCGATGGCGGTACGCAGCTTGCGCGCCGCTGACCAGCCCATCGAGACGTGGTCCTCCTGCATGGCGGAGGACGGGATGGAGTCGGCCGAGGCCGGGACGGCGAGCCGCTTCATCTCGCTGACCAGCGCGGCCTGCGTGTACTGGGCGATCATCAGCCCGGAGTCGACGCCGGCGTCCTCCGCGAGGAACGGCGGCAGGCCGTGGCTGCGGTTCTTGTCGAGCAGCCGGTCGGTGCGCCGCTCGGCGATGGAGCCGAGGTCGGCGGCCGCGATGGCCAGGAAGTCCAGCACGTAGGCGACGGGGGCGCCGTGGAAGTTGCCGTTGGACTCCACGCGCCCGTCGGGCAGGACGACCGGGTTGTCGACGGCGGAGGCCAGCTCGCGGGAGGCGACGAGGGCGGCGTGCGCCAGGGTGTCGCGGCCGGCGCCGGCGACCTGCGGGGCGCAGCGCACCGAGTAGGCGTCCTGCACGCGCGGGGCGGACTCCTCCTGGAAGTGCCCGGTGAGCCCGGAGCCCTTCAGGACGGCGGCCATGTTGGCGGCGGAGGCGCCCTGGCCGGGGTGGGGGCGGATGGCGTGCAGCTCGGGCGCGAGGACCTTCTCGGTGCCGAGCAGGGCCTCCAGCGTCAGGGCCGCGGTGATGTCGGCGGAGGTGTACAGCCTGCCGAGGTCGGCGAGGGCCATGACCAGCATGCCGAGCATGCCGTCGGTGCCGTTGAGGAGGGCCAGGCCCTCCTTCTCGCGCAGCTCGACGGGCTCGATGCCGGCCTCGGCGAGCAGCTCGCCGGCGGGCCGGACGACCCCGTCGGGGCCCTCGGCGTCGCCTTCGCCCATCAGGGTGAGCGCACAGTGCGAGAGCGGGGCGAGGTCGCCGGAGCAGCCGAGGGAGCCGTACTCGTGGACGACGGGCGTGATGCCCGCGTTGAGCACGTCGGCCATGGTCTGCGCGACGGACGGGCGGACGCCGGTGTGGCCGGAGGCGACGGTCTTCAGGCGCAGGAACATCAGGGCGCGCACGACCTCGCGCTCGACGCGCGGGCCCATGCCGGCGGCGTGCGAGCGGACGATGTTGCGCTGGAGCTGGGCGCGCAGCTCGGGGCTGATGTGCCGGGAGGCCAGGGCGCCGAACCCGGTGGACACCCCGTAGACGGGCTCGGGCTTGGCGGCGAGGGAGTCGACGATCTCGCGGGAGCGGGCGAGGGCGTCGAGGGCCTCGGGGGACAGCTGGACCCGCGCGTTGCCGCGGGCGACGGCGATGACGTCCTCGGCGGTGGTCCCGGACGTCCCCACCACGACAGTGTGCATATCCATATTCAGCACCCTACGGACTGAATCGCTTCATGTCACTAGCGACTTTCACGAGCACCTGTTACGCAGCGCACGCACCGCCCCGTACGGCCCCGCCCGGCCCGGGGCACGCCGCGCACGGCCCCCCGCGCCCCTACGCCCGCCCCCGGAAGCGGCGCCGCTCGCCCGGCGCCTCCTGCTGCGCGGCATCGGCCATGCGCACCACCGCGGTGTCCCGGCCGGCGACGACGGGCCCCGCCGAGCGGGCCGCCTTCGCCTTGTACTGGGCGGCGTCGGCCAGCCGGAACAGCCGCCGCGAGGACTTCACGGGGCCGATCGGGTCCCCGGTCGAGGCGACCCCGCAGGCCACCCCCTCGCCCAGCTCCAGCCCGGCGGCCCGCCGGCACAGCTCCTCGGTCACCCGCACCACCTCGTCGGCGGCGGGCCCCACGCTGACCAGGCAGAACTCGTCCCCGCCGAGCCGGGCGACGAGCGCACCGGGCAGCATGGCCCCGCACAGGCTGAGCACGGACCCGAAGCGCTCCAGCAGCCGGTCGCCGGTGGCGTGGCCGAGGGTGTCGTTGACCCGCTTGAGGCCGTTGAGGTCGCACACGACCAGGCTGACGACGGCCCCGGCCCGGCGGTGCTCCTCCAAGGCCTCGTCGAGCCGCATGTCCACGGCGCGCCGGTTGGCCAGCCCGGTCAGCGGGTCGGTGAAGGCGAGCCGCCGGGCCTCCTCCAGCCGGTCGTTCTGGGCGAGCCCGGCGGCGATGACGGCGGCCAGGACGGCCGCGAACTCGGCGTCGTCCTCGTCGAAGTCGGGCAGGCCGTCGTCGCGGGCCACGTACAGCTCGCCCCACGCCCGCCCGCTGAGCACGACCGGCGCGACGACACAGGTGCCGCGGCCGCGGCGGCGCAGCTGCTCGCCGCGCCGCCCGGGTCGGCCGCCGCCGGCGCTCTCGACCCAGGCGTGCGGGCCGGCACCGCCGACCCACCGCTCGTGCAGGAACTCGGTGATCTCGGGGAAGTCGTGCACGGGGTAGGACTCGTCCTCGGGGAACTCGGCCTCGTCGGCCCGGCGCTCGCCCTCGTTGACGAGCACCCGCAGCCGGCCCCGCTCGCGCTCCCAGGCGGAGATGGCGGCGAACGACCCGTCCATCGCCAGCCGGGCCCCGCGCGCGGCCGCGCGCACGCTGTCCCGCGGCGCGACCGCGGCGGCCATGGCCTGGGCCAGGCCCACGACGGCTCGCAGCCGTCCGTCGACTCCCATCACCCCAGGTTAGGGAGTTTTGCCCGTTTTGGAGACGGGAAGGCCTCAGACCCCCGGCCAGTTCGGCCGGCGCTTCTCGTTGAACGCCGCAACGCCCTCGGCGCGGTCGCCGGAGAAGGCCACCGTCCGCCACGCGGCGTCCTCGATCTCCAGGCCCGCCGCGAGGTCCATGCCGTGCCCCAGCCGCAGCGCCCGCTTGGCCGCCCGCAGCCCCACGGGGGAGTTCGCCGCCATCCGGGCGGCCAGCGCGAGCGCCTCGTCGCGGTCCGTGCCGGCCGGGACCACGGAGTCCACCAGGCCCAGGGACAGCGCCTCGGCCGCCTCCACCCGGCGCGCCGTGAAGATCAGCTCGGCCGCGCGGGCCGCGCCCACGCGCCGCGGCAGCAGCTGCGTGCCGCCGCCGCCCGGGATGACGCCGACGGACACCTCGGGCAGGCCGACCACGGCCGTCTCGTCCGCCACGATGACGTCGCAGGCCAGGGCCAGCTCGAAGCCGCCACCGAGGGCGAAGCCGTGCACCGCCGCGATCGTCGGCATCGGCAGCTCCAGCACGCCCCCGTACGCACCGCGCGTGGTGGGGCGCTGGCGCAGCAGCTCGGCGTCGGAGAAGGAGTTGCGCTCCTTGAGGTCGGCGCCGACGCAGAAGGCCCGCTCCGCGGTCGAGGTGAGCACGACGACCCGGACCGAGTGGTCCGCCGCCAGCTCGGCGCAGGCCGCGCCGATGGCCCGCGCCATGTCCGTGGACACCGCGTTCATCGCCTTGGGCCGGTCCAGGGCCAGCTCGACGACCCCGTCCTCACCGTGCCGACGTACGCTGACGAACTCCGACTCCACCGACACAGGAACCCTCCCGGTTAACGAACGTTACCCGGGGATCTTAGGCTTCCGCCGCGTCAGCGACCAGGGCTCCACGACGCCCAGCCCGCGCACCGGCCGCTGCCAGTTCGGCTGGAGCGCGAAGCGGTACGAGCCGCCGCCCTCCTCGGCCTCGGCCTCCTTCTCCGAGACCGGCGCCGCACCGGTGCGGCCCAGCTCCTCGGCCATGGCGCCGTCGACCAGCACCGCGTCCTTCGGGGCTATGGAGGTCAGGCGGCTGGCCAGGTTGACCGTGGTGCCGAAGACATCGCCCATCCGGGTCGTCACGGTCCCGAAGGCGATGCCGACGCGCAGCTCCGGCATCTGCGGATCGGCCTCCATCGTCTCGATCAGCCGCAGCGCGATCTCGGCCGCCGTCGCCGCGTCGTCCGCGACGTAGAGCACCTCGTCGCCGAGGGTCTTGATCAGCCGGCCGCCGTGGGCGGCGACCAGGTCCGCGGATGTGGTCTCGAAGGACTCGACCAGCTCGCCGAGCTGCTCCTCCTCCAGGCGGCGGGTGAGCCGGGTGAAGCCCACCAGGTCGGCGAAGCCCACCGCCAGGCGCCGGTCGACCATCTCCTCGTCGTCCGCGGCCTGCACCACCCGCCCGGTGGCGGCCGCGAGCTGCCGCCGCCACACGTAGACGAGGAACTCCTCCAGCTCCGGCAGCAGCAGCTCGACCAGCGGGTACGTGACCTCCGTACGGGTCATGCCCGGCTCCGGCGGCTCGGTCAGCCCCTCCAGGAAGGAATCGATCTGCCATTCGGCCAACCGGGCGGTGGTCTGCCCGGTCGACCGGGCCACCTGCACCGCCATGGGCTCGCTCAGCAGCCCCGCCTCCACCAGGCCCGCGAGCCGGCGCAGCGCCAGGACGTCCGCCTCGGTCAGGGCCCGGGCCTGGCCGATGTCGGCGAAGCCCATGGCCCGCCAGAAGCGGGAGGCGAGCTCCATGGACACGCCGGCGCTGCGGGCGGCCTGGAACGGGGTGTAGCGGCGCTCCGCACCGAGGATCAGCTGCTCCAGCCGGATGGCGAGCGGGTCCGCCGTCGGCTGGGCCGTGTGGTCCACCTCGTGGTGGGGAGTGTGCTGGTCGCGCCCGATCGGCGTGCCCGGGCCGCTGGGGCCGTGGGCGGACGCGCTGGACTTTGAGTCGTCGACGGTCAAGGGCCGCCTCCTGTCCATTCCGTGCGCACTGCCCTGGCGAACCGGTGATCGCCGTGAGGACCGGGATCGCCTAAACCATACGGCAGGTGTGCCGTAGCTCACTCCCCAGTCCTGTGACCTCCGTCCTGCGCGGGGCCCCGGGCCGGTCCCGGCGCCCGGGGCGGCGCCGCTAGCGGACCGAGCGCAGGTGCACCACGTCCCCGGCTCCGACGGCCTCGTGGGCGTCCTCGGCGGTCCGTACGACGAGCCGCCCGTCCGCGTCCACGGCTTCGGCCGTCCCGGTGAGCGTGCGGCCGCCGGGCAGCTCGGCCCGTACGTGCCGGCCGAGGGTGGCGCACTCCGCCGCGTACGCCTCCTGCAGGCCGCTGGCGGCGGGATCGCCGCCGGCCGCACGCCAGGTGCCGTACCACTGCTCCAGGGAGCGCAGTACGGCCTTCAGCAGCGGCTCGCGGTCCGTCACGGCGGCCTCCGCCAGGAGCAGGGACCCGGCCTCGGGGACGGGCAGCTCCTGCTCCGTCAGGCTGACGTTGAGCCCGATCCCGATGACGATGCCGTCGGCGACGCGCTCGGCGAGGATGCCGCCGGCCTTGCGCTCCTGGCCGTCCACGGTGACCAGCAGGTCGTTGGGCCACTTGAGTGCGGTGTCCACGCCGGCCGCCCGCGAGACCCCGGCCGCGGTCGCCACCCCGGCCAGCAGGGTCAGCCAGCCCCACTGCTCCTGCGGCACGGCCCCGCCGGGCTTGAACAGGACGGAGAAGAACAGTCCGGACCGGGCGGGCGCGACCCAGCTGCGGTCCAGGCGCCCCCGCCCGGCGGTCTGCTCCTCGGCGACGAGCACGGCCCCCTCGGGCAGCTCCCCGGCCCGCGCGGCGAGATCGGTGTTGGTGGACCCGGTGGCGGGGACGACTTCCAGGGAGGTCCACAAACCTCCGTCGGTGACGAGGGACCGCTGCAGTGCGGCGGTGTTCAGCGGCGGCCGGTCAAGGTCGGACCAGCGGTTCGCGGAGGCTCCGGAGGAGGCCTCTCCTGAAGCATCGGATGGCGTCATGCAAGCCAGATTAGGTGTGTCAAACGCCGCACTGCCGAGCGCCATGCCCGCCGATACGCTACGCACCAGTAGCCAGCAGTAGTCAATCAATTGACCAGGCAGTTGACACCACACAGGGAGCCGCGACCCCGATGTCACAACCGTCAGAGCCGATCGACATCCACACCACCGCGGGGAAGATCGCGGATCTGCAGCGCCGTATCGACGAAGCCACCCACGCCGGGTCCGCACGGGCGGTGGAGAAGCAGCACGCCAAGGGCAAGCTGACGGCGCGCGAGCGGGTGGCCCTGCTGCTGGACGAGGGCTCTTTCGTGGAGCTGGACGAGTTCGCCCGGCACCGCTCCACCAACTTCGGCCTGGAGAAGACCCGCCCCTACGGCGACGGCGTCGTCACCGGCTACGGCACGGTCGACGGCCGCCCGGTGGCGGTCTTCTCCCAGGACTTCACCGTCTTCGGCGGCGCCCTCGGCGAGGTCTACGGCCAGAAGATCATGAAGGTGATGGACTTCGCGCTGAAGACCGGCTGCCCGCTCGTCGGCATCAACGACTCCGGCGGCGCCCGCATCCAGGAGGGCGTCAGCGCGCTCGGCATGTACGGCGAGATCTTCCGCCGCAACGTGCACGCCTCCGGCGTGATCCCGCAGATCAGCCTGATCGTGGGCCCCTGCGCGGGCGGCGCCGTGTACTCCCCGGCCATCACCGACTTCACGGTCATGGTCGACCAGACCTCGCACATGTTCATCACCGGCCCGGACGTCATCAAGACGGTCACCGGCGAGGACGTCGGCTTCGAGGAGCTGGGCGGCGCCCGCACCCACAACTCCACCTCGGGCGTGGCCCACCACATGGCCGGGGACGAGAAGGACGCCATCGAGTACGTCAAGTCCCTGCTGGCCTACCTGCCGTCGAACAACCTCTCGGAGCCGCCGGCCTTCCCGGAGGAGGCCGACACCGAGGTCTCCGACGCGGACCGCGAGCTCGACGTGCTGATCCCGGACAGCGCGAACCAGCCGTACGACATGCACACGGTGATCGAGCACGTCGTCGACGACGGCGAGTTCCTCGAGACGCAGTCGATGTTCGCCCCGAACATCCTCACCGGCTTCGGCCGCGTCGAGGGCCACCCGGTCGGCATCGTCGCCAACCAGCCGATGCAGTTCGCCGGCTGCCTGGACATCAACGCCTCCGAGAAGGCCGCCCGCTTCGTGCGGACCTGCGACGCCTTCAACATCCCGGTGCTGACCTTCGTGGACGTGCCGGGCTTCCTGCCGGGCACCGACCAGGAGTACAACGGCATCATCCGGCGCGGCGCGAAGCTGATCTACGCCTACGCCGAGGCCACCGTCCCGCTGATCACCGTCATCACCCGCAAGGCCTTCGGCGGCGCCTACGACGTCATGGGCTCCAAGCACCTCGGCGCCGACCTCAACCTGGCCTGGCCGACCGCGCAGATCGCCGTCATGGGCGCGCAGGGCGCGGTCAACATCCTGCACCGCCGCACCCTGGCGGAGGCGGAGGCCGCCGGCGAGGACGTCGAGGCCGTGCGGGCCCGGCTCATCGCCGAGTACGAGGACACGCTGCTCAACCCGTACACCGCCGCCGAGCGCGGCTACATCGACGCGGTGAGCATGCCGTCGGAGACCCGGGCGCACGTCGTCAAGGGTCTGCGTCAGCTGCGCACCAAGCGGGAGTCCCTCCCGCCGAAGAAGCACGGCAACATCCCCCTCTAGTCCGGGAGGTCAGTCCTGTGGTGATCAAGGTCGTCAAGGGGAATCCGACCCCCGAGGAGCTGGCCGCCGCACTGGCGGTGGTCCAAGCGCGCGCGGCGGTGCTGGCCTCGGCACCGTCGGGCGCTCCGCGGCCGGCCGACGCGTGGGCGGCCCCGGGCCGCGTGGCGCGGCGGACGGTTCCGCAGCCGGGGCCGCGGGCGTGGGCCCGTACGTACTGGCCCGGCCAGAGCTGAAGGCCGGGCTGAACACGGCGCCGGGCACGGCGGCGGGCCCTGTGGCGGGCACGGCGGCGGGCCCTGCGTTCGGCACGGTGCCGAGAACGGCGTGAAAGCACCGTGGCGCCTGAGTACCCGTACTCAGGCGCCACAGCCGTTCCCGGGGCCAGGATCGGGGCATGCTGTGGTCAGACCCTGAGAACGAGCCGCCGAAGGACATGCGCGACGCGCAGGCGATGGTCCGGCGGATGACCGTGGTGGTCGTGCTCGCGATGCTGGTGGTCGTCTACGTCCTGGGCGTGGGCTTCTGATCCGCGCCTACGATGGCGGGCATGACTGCTGCCCAGGCCGCCCAGGCCCCCGCCCGCGCGCTCGTCCTCGCCTCCGCCTCCCCCGCCCGGCTGAACCTGCTGCGCCAGGCCGGGCTGGCCCCGCACGTGATCGTCAGCAACTTCGACGAGGACTCCGTCACGGCGGACTCCCCGGCCGAGCTGGCCCTGGCGCTGGCCGAGGCCAAGGCGGCGGTCGTGGCGGCCCTGGACGAGGCCGCGGGCGCCCTGGTGATCGGCTGCGACTCGGTGCTGGAGCTCGACGGCGAGGCGCTGGGCAAGCCGGCGGACGCCGACGAGGCCACGGCCCGCTGGAAGGCGATGCGCGGGCGGGCCGGCGTGCTGCGCACCGGGCACTGCGTGGTCGACACGGCGACGGGGCGGCGGGTTTCGGCCACGGCCTCGACCACGGTCCGCTTCGGCGAGCCGACGGACGCGGAGGTGGCGGCCTACGTGGCGAGCGGCGAGCCGCTGCACGTGGCCGGGGCGTTCACCCTGGACGGGCTGTCGGCCCCGTTCATCGAGGGCATCGACGGCGACCACGGCAACGTCATCGGGCTGTCGATGCCGCTGCTGCGCTCGCTGCTGGCCGAACTGGGCGTGTCGATCACCGAGTTGTGGGCTTGAGCCAATTTCCCTCGGCTGCGTGGAGCGCCAGGGTCAGCACGAGGAGGCACAGGATCAGCATCGTCGCCGCGAAGGCGCCCCAGCCGACCAGGGCCGCGGCGAGGGCGCCGAGCACCCCGTGGGTGACGGCGGCGGTGACGATCACGACGCGGGCGAAGCCGCCGGGCGGCCGGTCCCGTACGGCGGTCACGGCGAGCAGCACCGCGCACAGGAGCAGGAACGCGGCGATGGCCGCCCCCATGGCGTACGTGGCCATGGACATGACGTCCGGATCGGCGCCCGCGACGGACATCGACTGGTTGCGGGTGGTCCGCCCCAGCACGAAGTGCACGAGGGCGAGCAGCAGCGCCTCGGCGGCCACCACGGCGGAGGCCAGGCCCGCCACGGCCCTGCGCAGCACGACGTCCACGAGGCCCCACCCCTCCCACGTGTGTTCGACGTCGTGGAGGCTACTAACGGGTAAACGTACGGACAAGGGGTGTGCACCGCTTCGTTATAGGGGGTGCCCCGGTCGGCGATCCCGCAAAGAATGTGTGGGCCGTTCGTAGGGAATCGACAAAGAATCGCCGGGGGCCGCTGACCCGCCGCACAGAGACCGTGGCTACCTGACGGGGTTACTGTGCAGTCGGGGATCCCCCTGACCTGGGGCGCCACTTGGCCTTTCCTCGATCGAGGCGGACTCGAATCACACTCCGTGTGGGCAAGGTCACCTCTAGGGAAGGGTCGAAAGGCCGTGTGGGCAGTCCCTAAACTCAGCTTGTTTCAAGGAGGGAGCCATCGTGCGCAAGGTGCTCATCGCCAACCGTGGCGAAATCGCTGTCCGCGTTGCTCGGGCCTGCCGGGATGCCGGAATCGGGAGCGTAGCCGTCTACGCCGATCCGGACCGGGACGCCCTGCACGTCCGCGCGGCCGACGAAGCTTTCGCGTTGGGCGGTGACACCCCGGCCGCCAGCTACCTGGACATCTCCAAGGTCCTGCAGGCCGCCGCCGATTCCGGCGCGGACGCCATCCACCCCGGATACGGCTTCCTCTCCGAGAACGCCGAATTCGCGCAGGCCGTCATCGACGCGGGCCTGACCTGGATCGGCCCGCCGCCGCAGGCCATCCGCGACCTCGGCGACAAGGTCGCCGCCCGCCACATCGCGCAGCGCGCCGGCGCCCCGCTGGTCGCCGGCACCCCGGACCCGGTCTCGGGCGCCGAGGAGGTCGTCGCCTTCGCCAAGGAGCACGGCCTGCCGATCGCGATCAAGGCCGCCTTCGGCGGCGGCGGCCGCGGCCTGAAGGTCGCCCGCACCCTGGAGGAGGTGCCGGAGCTCTACGACTCCGCGGTGCGCGAGGCGGTCGCCGCCTTCGGCCGCGGCGAGTGCTTCGTCGAGCGCTACCTCGACAAGCCGCGGCACGTCGAGACCCAGTGCCTGGCCGACTCCCACGGCAACGTGGTCGTCGTCTCCACCCGTGACTGCTCGCTGCAGCGCCGCCACCAGAAGCTGGTCGAGGAGGCCCCGGCGCCGTTCCTCTCCGCGGAGCAGAACGCCGAGCTGTACGCCGCCTCGAAGGCGATCCTGAAGGAGGCCGGCTACGTCGGCGCCGGCACGGTCGAGTTCCTGGTCGGCCTCGACGGGACGATCTCCTTCCTCGAGGTCAACACCCGCCTGCAGGTCGAGCACCCGGTGACCGAGGAGGTCGCCGGCATCGACCTGGTCCGCGAGATGTTCCGCATCGCCGACGGCGAGGAGCTCGGCTACGGCGACCCGGTGCTGCGCGGCCACTCCTTCGAGTTCCGCATCAACGGCGAGGACCCGGGCCGCAACTTCCTGCCGGCCCCCGGCACGGTCACCAAGTTCAACGCGCCGTCCGGCCCCGGTGTCCGCCTGGACGCGGGCGTGGAGTCCGGCTCGGTCATCGGCCCGGCGTGGGACTCCCTGCTGGCCAAGCTGATCGTCACCGGTGCCACCCGTGAGCAGGCCCTGCAGCGCGCCGCCCGTGCGCTGGAGGAGTTCGAGGTCGAGGGCATGGCCACGGCCATCCCGTTCCACCGTGCGGTGGTCACGGACCCGGCGTTCGCCCCGACCGACGGCACCCCGTTCAAGGTCCACACCCGCTGGATCGAGACCGAGTTCGTCAACGAGATCCCGGCCTTCGCCGCCCCCGCGGCGGACGAGGCCGAGGAGGAGCCGGGCCGCGAGACGGTCGTCGTCGAGGTCGGCGGCAAGCGGCTGGAGGTCTCCCTCCCGTCCTCCCTGGGCATGACCCTGGCCCGCACGGCAGCCGCGGGCGGCGCCAAGCCGAAGCGCCGCGCGGCGAAGAAGTCCGGCCCGGCCGCCTCGGGCGACACCCTGGCCTCGCCGATGCAGGGCACGATCGTGAAGGTCGCGGTCGAGGAGGGCCAGCAGGTCAACGAGGGCGACCTCGTCGTGGTCCTGGAGGCCATGAAGATGGAGCAGCCGCTGAACGCCCACCGCTCGGGCACGATCGTCGGCCTGACGGCCGAGGTCGGCGCCTCCCTCACCTCGGGCGCCACGATCTGCGAGATCAAGGACTGACACCCCGAACACCCCGAACGCCGGCGTCTGGCCCCCAGCCGCCGGCGTTCGCCGTTTCTTCCCCGCGGGGACTTCAGAGGCGGATCCTCTCCCAGCAGCGGACCGGATCGTGCTGCAGGCCCCAGCCGAACCTGCAGCGGGGGCAGTGCACCATGGTGGTGCCGTAGCGCTGCACGAGCGGGGCGACCTCCCGGCAGGACGGGCACGGCAGGGTCGTCCGCCGACAGACGCCGCCCGGATGCGCCACGGACGGGGCGACCACCAGACCCACGGCCCACCCGGCCAGGTTCGCGGCCTCGCCCTGCATCTGCTCAAGGCTCCGCCACCGGCTCACCGCGGCACCTCGCGCAGCTCTCCGGGCCGGGACCGAGGACACGAGGCCCCATGGACGACGACGCCCCCCTCAGGCCCGCCAAGCGGCTGACGACGGAGACCGGGCAGCGGCTGGCCGATGAGCTCCTCGGTCAGGGCCCACTGGACTGGCTGCGCAGCGCCCTCGGGGAGCAGGCCTGATGCGCGCACCGTACCGCTCCCCGAACCGCGGTTCCTGCCCTACGACTTGACGATGTCGACGAGGTCGGTCAGGGAGTCGATCGACCAGTCGGCGGCCGCCTGCACCGCCGGATCGTCGGCCCACCAGTGCCCCCAGGGCCCGCGGCGCAGGTGCGCGGTGCGCAGCCCGGCACGCGCCGCCGGCACGATGTCGTTGGCCGGGTGGTCACCGACGTACGTCGAGTTGTTCGCCGCGGTCGGCGGCATCACGCGCGGCGTACTCCGCGCCGATGTCCACGCCGGGCCTCAGGAGGCGAATCGCGTCGGCATTGTCCCGGCCGTCGACGACGACTGCGCCGACGATCGCGGACAGGGTGTGCCTGGCACGCCGAGCCAGTCCGCCCATGCGGCCCAGTAGCGGTCATCGCGCGTGAGGGTCTCCCCCACGTCCAGCACCACGGCACGGATCACCCGTCCAGCGTAAGCGGGCCGAGTGGACCCGTCACAGGTCGCTCGCGCCCCCGGCAGTCCCACCGTGCCGGAGGCGCGGGGTCAGCGGCGGCGGAGGTCGGCCACGCGGGGGCGGTCCTGTTGTTGGTCCAGGAGGGACGCGGGGGCGCTGCGGAGTTGGGGGGTGGGGGTGCCTCGGCGTTGGACCGGGAGGGGGGCCTCGCGGCGTGGGCGGCGGCTCTGCATCGCGTCCAGCGGGCCGGTGGACGCGGTGCCCGCCACCGTGATCTGGACGCCTTGGTCCGCCAGGGCCTGGAGTTCCGTGGCCGCCCGCTCGTCGTGCGCGGGCGGCTCGTCCGTGACCAGGCGGGTCATGACGTCCGTCGGGACCGTCTGGAACATCGTGTCCGTGCCGAGCTTGGTGTGGTCCGCCAGGACCACCACCTCCGCCGCGGCCTGGACCAGTGCCCGGTCCACGCTTGCGGACAGCATGTTGGACGTGGACAGGCCCCGCTCCGCCGTCAGTCCGCTGCCCGACAGGAAGGCCCGGGAGACCCGCAGGCCCTGGAGGGACTGCTCCGCCCCGCTGCCGACGAGCGCGTAGTTCGAGCCGCGCAGTGTCCCGCCGGTCATGACGACCTCGACGCGGTTGGCGTGGGCCAACGCCTGGGCGACGAGCAGGGAGTTGGTGACGACGGTCAGCCCCGGCACCCGGGCCAGCCGTCGGGCCAGCTCCTGGGTCGTGGTGCCCGCACCGACGACGACGGCCTCGCCTTCCTCCACGAGGCCCGCCGCCACGTCGGCGATGGCGGTCTTCTCCGCCGTCGCGAGATGGGACTTTTGCGGAAACCCGGACTCCCGCGTGAAACCTCCGGGCAGTACCGCACCGCCGTGCCGGCGGTCGAGGAGTCCTTCTGCCTCCAGCGCCCGCACGTCCCGACGTACGGTCACTTCGGAGGTCTGGACGACGCGGGCGAGCTCCCGGAGCGATACCGCTCCGTTGGCCCGCACCATTTCGAGAATCAATTGGCGACGTTCTGCAGCGAACACGAAACTGACAGTAACCCGGGCGACCGTCTGGTTTCAGCTCCTTGCGCCGGAATACCGAAGTTGTCCATAAGGCGGGGTGCTTAGTGGTATACGCGGCGGGGCGAGGACGTGAACATCCGTCCCTCCGCCCGCAGTCCGCCCGCACCCCGCCCCAACTGTCCTGGCCAGCAGGAAGGTTGTCGCCGGACCGGCCCGACTCAGCCCTCGCCGGCGGTCTTGCGGGTGTGCAGCTGGCGCGCCACCTCGGCGATCGAACCGGACAGCGAGGGGTACACCGTGAACGCGTTTGCGATCTGCTCGACCGTCAGGTTGTTGTCGACGGCGATCGAGATGGGGTGAATCAGTTCGCTCGCGCGCGGCGAGACGACCACGCCGCCCACCACGATGCCCGTGCCCGGACGGCAGAACAGCTTCACGAAGCCGTCCCGGATGCCCTGCATCTTCGCGCGGGCGTTGCGCAGCAGCGGCAGCTTCACCACGCGGGCGTCGATCCGGCCGGCGTCGACGTCGGCCTGCGTGTAGCCGACGGTGGCGATCTCGGGGTCGGTGAAGACGTTCGAGGAGACCGTCTTGAGGTTCAGCGGGGTCACCGCGTCGCCGAGGAAGTGGTACATCGCGATGCGGCCCTGCATGGCCGCCACCGAGGCGAGGGCGAAGACGCCCGTCACGTCGCCGGCCGCGTACACGCCGGGCGAGGAGGTGCGCGAGACCTTGTCGGTCCAGATGTGGCCGGACTCCTTGAGCTTGACCCCGGACTCCTCCAGGTTCATGCCCCGGGTGTTCGGGACGGCGCCGACCGCCATCAGGCAGTGGGTGCCGGTGACGACGCGGCCGTCGGAGAGGGTGACCTCGACGCGGTCGCCGACGCGCTTGGCGGACTCGGCGCGGGAGCGGCCGATGACGTTCATCCCGCGGCGGCGGAAGACGTCCTCCAGGACGGCGGCGGCGTCCGGGTCCTCGCCCGGCAGCACGCGGTCGCGGGAGGAGATCAGCGTGACGCGCGAGCCGAGGGCCTGGTAGGCGCCGGCGAACTCGGCGCCGGTGACGCCGGAGCCGACCACGATGAGCTCCTCGGGGAGCTCGTCGAGGTCGTAGACCTGGGTCCAGTTCAGGATGCGCTCCCCGTCGGGCATCGCGTCCGGGATCTCACGCGGGGTACCGCCGGTGGCGATCAGCACGCACTCGGCGGTGAGGATCTGCTCCGTGCCGTCGGCGGCCGTGACGATGACGTCGCGGGTGCCGTCGATGCCCTGCGGGCCGCCGAGCCGCCCGCGGCCGCGGATGACGCGGGCGCCGGCCCGGGTGACGGAGGCGGTGATGTCGTGCGACTGGGCGAGCGCGAGGCGCTTGACGCGCCGGTTCACCTTGCCGAGGTCCACGCCGATGATCCGGGCGGACTGCTCGATCGGCGGGGTGTCGTCGGCGACGACGATGCCGAGCTCCTCGTAGGAGGAGTCGAAGTTCGTCATGACCTCGGCGGTCGCGATGAGCGTCTTGGAGGGCACGCAGTCGGTCAGGACCGAGGCGCCGCCGAGGCCGTCGCAGTCGACGACGGTCACCTCCGCGCCGAGCTGGGCCCCCACGAGGGCCGCCTCATACCCGCCGGGTCCGCCGCCGATGATCACGATCCGGGTCACGAAAACTCCGCCTCACGTCTACCCGGCCGAGCGCCGCCCCGGCCGGGGCTTCCGGGGGGTCTCCCCGGGGGATGCATTCCGTGCTCCATTGTCCCGCACGCTTCAAGGTGCTTCTCCCCCGGTCCCGCGGCGGCCCCGCGGACGTCCCCCTACCGGTCCCCCGCGAGGACTCCGTACGGGGGTACACCCACCGGGCACGCGTCCCGGGCCGCCCCTCCCGTACCCTCGACTCCATGTCGCTCTACGCCGCGTACGCCGGCAACCTCGACCCGCGGCTGATGACGCGCCGCGCCCCGCATTCGCCGCTGCGCGGAACGGGCTGGATCAACGACTGGCGGCTGACCTTCGGCGGCGAGCAGATGGGCTGGGAAGGCGCCCTCGCGACCATCGTCGAGGCGCCCCGCCAGCAGGTCTTCGTCGCCCTGTACGACATCGCGCCGCTGGACGAGGACTCGATGGACCGGTGGGAGGGCGTCGGCCTCGACATCTACCGCCGGATGCGGATCCGCGTCCACACCCTGGACGGCGAGGAGGCGGCCTGGTGCTACGTCCTCAACGGCTACGAGGGCGGCCTGCCCTCGGCGCGCTACCTGGGTGAGATCGCCGACGCCGCCGAGTCCGCGGGCGCTCCGCACGACTACGTGATGGAACTGCGCAAGCGCCCCTGCTGAGCCCCGGGACGTACGCGGCCGACCCCGGACGCGTACGCCTGCCGCGCCCCGTCCCCGCAGGTCAGCGGCGGCGGGGCCAAGGCCGCGTACGCCGCGCCCCGGGACGATTCGGCGGAAACGACAAGGCAACGATCCGAACACCGTGACCTGCGCCATCTACGCGCGTAGGCCATCAGCGGCTACGCTCGTCTGCGTGAACGCATCTGTAACCGACCCCTACGCCGCCGCCGATGCCGCCGCCGCGCGTCTGCGTGAGCTGACCGGCGCCGAGACCCACGACGTCGCCCTGGTCATGGGCTCCGGCTGGGCCCCCGCGGCCGAGGCCCTCGGCACCCCCGAGTTCGAATTCCCCGTCACCGAGCTGCCCGGCTTCCCGCCCCCCGCGGTCGAGGGCCACGGCGGCAAGATCCGCTCGTACAAGATCGGCGACAAGCGCGCGCTGCTCTTCCTCGGCCGGACCCACTACTACGAGGGCCGCGGCGTCGCCGCCGTCGCCCACGGTGTCCGCACCGCCGTCGCCGCCGGCTGCAAGACCGTCGTGCTGACCAACGGCTGCGGCGGGCTGCGCGACGGCATGAAGCCCGGCCAGCCGGTCCTGATCAGCGACCACCTGAACCTCACCGCGACCTCGCCGATCGTCGGCGCGAACTTCGTGGACCTGACCGACCTGTACTCGCCCGAGCTGCGCGCGATGTGCAAGGAGATCGACCCGACCCTCGAAGAGGGCGTGTACGTCCAGTTCCCCGGCCCGCACTACGAGACCCCGGCCGAGATCAACATGATCCGCGTCATGGGCGCCGACCTGGTCGGCATGTCCACCGTGCTCGAGGCCATCGCCGCCCGCGAGGCAGGCGCGGAGGTGCTCGGCATCTCCCTGGTCACCAACCTGGCGGCGGGCCTGTCCGGCGAGCCGCTGAACCACGAAGAGGTGCTCCAGGCCGGCCGCGACTCGGCCGCGCGCATGGGCAAGCTGCTGACCCAGGTCCTCGCCCGTATCTGAGGCACCGGCGACCGGCACCGTACGAGAGACAAGGCGGAAGTAGTGCAGGAACAGGACGACCTGATCACCCGGGCCCGGGCCTGGCTGGCCGAGGACCCCGACCAGGAGACCGCGGACGAGCTCGCCGGGCTCCTCCAGGCCGGCGACACCGCGGAGCTGGCGGACCGGTTCTCCGGCACCCTGCAGTTCGGCACCGCCGGGCTGCGCGGCGAGATCGGCGCCGGTCCCATGCGGATGAACCGCTCCGTGGTCATCCGGGCCGCAGCGGGTCTCGCCGCGTACCTGAAGGCCCAGGGGCACGCCGGGGGCCTGGTCGTGATCGGCTACGACGCGCGCTACAAGTCGGCCGACTTCGCCCGCGACACCGCCGCCGTCATGACCGGTGCCGGGCTCCGCGCGGCCGTCCTGCCCCGACCGCTGCCGACGCCTGTCCTCGCGTACGCCATACGGCACTTGGGCGCCGTCGCCGGCGTCGAGGTGACCGCGAGCCACAACCCGCCCCGGGACAACGGCTACAAGGTCTACCTCGGCGACGGCTCGCAGATCGTGTCCCCCGCCGACACGCAGATCGCCGCCGAGATCGCGCGCGTGACGACGCTCGCGTCCGTGCCGCGCCCGGAGTCCGGCTGGGAGCAGCTCGGCGACGAGGTGCTGGAGGCCTACCTGGCCCGTACGGACGCCGTCCTGAGCCCCGGCTCCGCCCGGGGCGTGCGGACCGTCTACACGGCCATGCACGGCGTCGGCAAGGACGTCGTCATGGCGGCCTTCGCCCGGCACGGCTTCGCCGAGCCGGTGCTCGTCGCCGAGCAGGCCGAGCCGGACCCGGCCTTCCCGACGGTGGCGTTCCCGAATCCGGAGGAGCCGGGTGCGATGGACCTGGCCTTCGCCAAGGCCGCCGAGGTCCAGCCGGACATCGTGATCGCGAACGACCCGGACGCCGACCGGTGCGCGGTGGCCGTCCCCACCGCGTCCGACGGCAGCGGCTGGCGGATGCTGCGCGGCGACGAGGTCGGCGCGCTGCTGGCGGCGCACCTGGTGCACAAGGGCGCGACGGGCGTCTTCGCGGAGTCGATCGTCTCGTCCTCGCTGCTGGGCCGGATCGCCGAGGCCGCCGGGGTCGGCTACGAGGAGACCCTCACGGGCTTCAAGTGGATCGCCCGCGTCGACGGCCTGCGCTACGGGTACGAGGAGGCGCTCGGCTACTGCGTGGACCCCGAGGGCGTCCGCGACAAGGACGGCATCACCGCCGCGCTGCTGGTGGCGGAGCTGGCCTCCGAGCTCAAGGAGCAGGGGCGGACCCTCACCGACCTGCTGGACGACCTGGCGATGGCGCACGGCCTGCACGCCACGGACCAGCTGTCGGTCCGCGTCTCGGACCTGTCGGTCATCGCGTCGGCGATGGCAGCGCTGCGGGCGCAGCCGCCGGTGTCCCTGGCGGGCCTGCGGGTGGTCTCGGCGGACGACCTGACGCAGGGCACGGCGTCCCTGCCGCCCACGGACGGTCTGCGCTACTACCTGGAGGGCGACTACAAGGCCCGGGTGATCGTGCGGCCGTCGGGCACGGAGCCGAAGCTGAAGTGCTACCTGGAGGTCGTGGTACCGGTGGCCGACGCCGCGGACCTGGCCCCGGCCCGCGCGCGGGGGCAGGAGATCCTGGACGCCATCAAGAAGGACCTGGCGGCAGCCGCGGGCATCTGAGCCGCCGCCGCGGGCATTGACCCCCGCGCCGCGGGCATCTGACCGCTGTCCGGGGCATTGCCCCCGCGCCGCGGGCAGGTGACCGCCGCCGCGAACCGGCCCCCGAAGCCATGGCTTCGGGGGCCGGTGTCGTTCCCGGTTCCGTTTCCGCTCCCCGGTTCCGTTTCCGTCCGCTGCGCGGAGCCGTTCCCCACCCCGCCCCTTCCCGCAGTATCGATGAGCGGATCCGCCGCGGGCGGGGCTCCGCCCGGACCCGTTTCGCCTCAATCGCCGGCGGGGCTGGATAGGCCCGGCGAGGCTGGGATGGGCCCGGCGGGGCTGGGGAGGAACCGGCGGGGCTGGGAGACCCGGGCGCTTCGCCCGGTGCGCTCAAACGCCGCGCGGGCTGGAGCTGGCGGGGTTCCGCCGGGGCGGGATCGGAGAAGGGCTGGGGTTTCCCGTCAGTCTCATCGTCCTTCCGCGTCGTGACGGCCTGTCAAGGGCGCTCCCTGCGGTCGCGTCGCTTCGCGATCGCCTACGGCGCCCCTTGACAGACCGCCCCGCCACGGAAAAACGAAGACTGCCGGGAAGCCCCCAGAGGAACGGCACGGTCCATGGCAAGGGACACCCGTATCAGAGACGGGGCCCAGCACCGGGCGTCGCCACCCGCACCGAATGCCGACCGGACCGCCCGACGGAGCGCGCAAGCGCACCAGATCGCTACGCGCTCCTCTCGGCTCGGCGTCCTACGGTCGTCCGTGGCTGATACCCGCAGCCAGCCCCGTCCGAGCCGCAGACGCCGAGCCGCGAGGAGCGCGTAGCGACCTGCGGCGCCTCCCGGGCGCTGGCGGCCATCTCGTCGTCATCTGCCGCGGATATCAACCCCAGACAGACTGCAGACGCCGAGCCGCGAGGAGCGCGTAGCGATCTGCGGCGCCTCCCGGGCGCTGGCGGGCATCTCGTCGTCATCTGCCGCGGGTATCAACCCCAGACGGACTGCAGACGCCGAGCCGCGAGGAGCGCGTAGCGATCTGGTGCGCCTGGGGCTTCGGAGAGGGGTGAAACGGGGTGGAGGCTCGGCGCGGTGAGGCCCGACCCCTCGTCTGAGCGCTGACGGGGGGAGCCTGTGGCTGTGGACCCGTGCCGTCCTTTTGGGGGTTTCCCGGCAGTCTTCGTTTTTCCGTGGCGGGGCGGTCTGTCAAGGGGCGCCGTAGGCGATCGCGAAGCGACGCGACCGCAGGGAGCGCCCTTGACAGGCCGTCACGACGCGGAAGGACGATGAGACTGACGGGAAAGCCCCAAGGCCTCCCTGATCCCGCTCAGGAGGAACCCCGCCCTCCCGACCCCGGACCCGCATCCACATCCGCACCCGCACCCGCACCCAGTGGCGGGTGGGCAGCCGCCGTCCGAGCCCGGGGGGGTCGAGGGGGTGATAGCGCGCCCGCGCCCCGAAGCCGCGTACCGCCCGACCGCGCCCCCGCCCCCGGCCCCCCGCCCCGCCGGAACGCCAGCCCCCTCAGCGCGTAGGCGTTGCAGGCGTAGCAGGCGTTGCAGGCGTTGCAGGCGTAGCAGGCGTAGCCGCAGGCGGAGCCGTGGTCGACGACCGGACCAGTTCGCCCAGGGTCGGGACCGATTCCGGGCGGCGGCGGACCGCCGGGGTGCATTCCCACGCGCGCGGCGGGTCCGCGTCCGGGCCGCCCAGGACCACCGGGCCCGGGCCGGCCGAAACCGTCTCGCTCCCGGCCAGTGTGCACACCACCTGCGACAGTGCCACCGGCGGCAGGTCCTCCGGCTTCCGGCTCAGCCGGACCGTGCCCGCCGGGTCTCCGGGCTGCCCGGCGGCGACCGTCAGGCCCCCGGGTACGGCCGAGCTGAAGCCCGCGTCGCGCTCCTCCTGCGACGGCTCCCGCTCCAGCGCCTCCAGCAGTGCTTCTGCGGCGAGCATGGCGGGGTCGCGGGCCGGCTTCTTCTCGGCTATGGGAACCACGCGTTCCACCCCGACCAGCTGTGAGCCGCACACCAGTTCCACGGTGGCCCGGAAGCCCTGCGTACCGCCCTGCTGCGCCGGGATGTCGCAGGACACCCGCGACGGCGCCGCGCCGACGTCCACCGGCACGGTGGTCGCCCGAATCCCGCAGCCCGAGACCAGGGACGCCAGGGCCGCGGCCCACACCACCGCGGCCGCGGCGGCGCCGCCCCTACGCGTCGTTCGCGCCGCCACGGGCGATCACCTTCCCCACGTCCACCGGCAGCCGCAGCGTGAACAGCGCGCCCCCGCCCTCCGCGTTGGCCGCGGTGATCTCGCCGCCGTGGATGTGCGCGTTCTCCACCGCGATGGACAGGCCGAGCCCGCTGCCCTCGGACTTCGGGCGGGACGCGCTCGCCTTGTAGAAGCGGTCGAAGACGTGCGGGAGGACTTCCTCGGGGATGCCCGGCCCGTTGTCGCGCACCGCGATGACGAGCCATTCGTCGTCCACGCGCACCGACACCCGCACCGGCGAGCCGCCGTGCTTGAGCGCGTTGCCGATCAGGTTGGCGAGGATGACGTCGAGGCGGCGCGGGTCGAGCCGCGCCACGATGCCCCGCTCGGCATCCAGTTCGACCGCGTCGAGCCAGGCCCGCGCGTCGATGCACGCCGTCACCTGGTCGGCGACGTCCACGTCGTCCAGCACCAGGCGCGCCGTCCCCGCGTCGAAGCGGGTGACCTCCATCAGGTTCTCCACCAGGTCGTTCAGCCGCCGGGTCTCGCTCACGACGAGCTTCACCGCCGGGGCGATCATCGGGTCGAGGTCGTCGGCCTCTTCCTCCAGCACCTCGGCGACCGCGGTCAGCGCGGTCAGCGGGGTGCGCAGTTCGTGCGACATGTCCGCGACGAAGCGCCGGCTGGCCTCCTCGCGGGCGCTCATGTCGGCGACCTTCTTCTCCAGCGCTTCCGCCGTCTTGTTGAAGGTGTGCGACAGGTCGGCGAGTTCGTCGTTGCCGGACACGTCGAGGCGGTGGTCGAGCTCGCCCTCGCCGAGGCGCCGGGCCGCTTCCCCGAGCCGCTGTACGGGCTTGAGGACCGTACGGGCGGCTGCCTGCGCGAGCAGCGCGGAGCCGAGCAGCGCGAGGCCCGTCGCGATGGTCAGCGACCAGCCGAGCGCGTTGAGGTCGTCGCGCTCCTGGGCGAGGCTCTTGTACATGTAGCCGGTCGGCCCGCCGCCGACGATCCGGGTCCCGCCGACGAGGTACGGGTTGCCGTGCGGCTTGGTGCGCTGCCAGTACACGTGGTACTCGGAGTCGTTGGCCGACGTCTCCTTCTGGCGGTCGTTCACCGCCCGCTGCAGGGAATCCGGTACGTCCTCCAGCCGGAAGGCGTCGGGGCCCGCCGCGCCGAAGACGATGCGGTGGTCGGCCCGCTCGTCGACGAGCAGCACGCTGTAGCCGGGGCTGCTGCCCGCCATCAGCTCGGCGGTGCGCTGCAGCTCCTCCTGCGTGGGGTCGGCGGGCAGGGCGGCGGCCCGGTTCTGCATCTCCTGGCGGAAGTCGCCGAGTGCCGCGTCCTGGGTGCGGGTCAGCACCGCCTCGCGGTTGAGCCAGTAGGCGATCCCGGACGCGGAGACCGCGGCCGTCAGCGCGACGAGGGAGAACACCATCAGGAGCCGCAGCCGCAGGCTGGTCCAGCGCCGGCCCGCGAAAAAAGCTTTGATCACTGCGGCGAGTCCAGGCGGTAGCCGACACCCCGTACGGTGCGGATGAGCGTCGGTGAGGAGGGGACCTCCTCGACCTTGGCGCGCAGCCGCTGCACGCAGGCGTCCACGAGCCGGGAGTCGCCGAGGTAGTCGTGCTCCCACACCAGCCGCAGCAGTTGCTGGCGGGAGAGGGCCTGCCCGGGCCGGCGGCTGAGCTCGAGGAGCAGCCGCAGCTCGGTCGGGGTGAGCTGGAGGTCCTCGCCGTTCTTCGTGACGGTCATGGCGGCCCGGTCGATGACGAGGGAGCCGAAGACCGCGGAGTCGCTGGCCTCCCGCTCGCCGCGGCGCAGCACGGCCCGGATGCGGGCGTCGAGCACCCGGCCCTGGACGGGCTTGACGACGTAGTCGTCGGCACCGGACTCCAGGCCGACGACGACATCGATGTCGTCGCTGCGCGCGGTCAGCAGGATGATCGGCAGCTGGTCGGTGCGGCGGATGCGCCGGCACACCTCGAAGCCGTCGATCCCGGGCAGCATCACGTCGAGCACGATCAGGTCCGGCCGCTGCTCGCGCAGCAGTTTCAGGCCGTCCTCGCCCGTCGCCGCGGTGGCCACACGGTGGCCCTGGCGGGTCAGGGAGAGTTCGAGGGCCGTGCGGATGGCGTCGTCGTCCTCGATCAGCAACAGGAAAGGCACGGGCTCATTCTGTCCCATCGGTGGTTGGGAGTTCGACCGTCGGGTGAGGGGATCTCACCGCGGGGCCCGCGGGCGGTGCGGCGCGGCGGCTGTGACATGCCTGTGACAGTCGGCGGACACCCCGGTTATGTCCGCGGGGCAGGCTTCTACCAACGCACCGAACGGATGCGGGAACCGAAGCAGACTCCACGACGGGGGGCGCGAGATGAACACGCTGCACAGCACCAACACCAGCGCGGTTGTCACGCGGCTGCACGATGTGAACCGCCGGGCAGGTGCCCGTTCGGTGACGGTCGCCCGTCCCCGGCAGGCGCACACGGCGGCCATCGACGCGAACACGTACCAGGCCGCCGCCGCGGTCACGGGCCGGCCCGCGACGCCCCGCCTGTCCTCCACCTCGGAGGCGGAGTTCACCGCGTACGTCCAGGAGCGCCGGGCCGCCCTCTACGCCACGGCCTTCCACCTGACCGGCGACCGGTACGAGGCCGAGGACCTGCTGCAGAGCGCGCTGTTCTCGACGTACCGGGCCTGGGACCGCATCAGCGACAAGGCGGCGGTCGGCGGGTACCTGCGGCGCACGATGACGAACCTGCACATCAGCGCGTGGCGTCGGCGCAAGCTGAACGAGTACCCGACGGAGGAGCTGCCGGAGACGGCCTCCGACGCGGACGCGATGCGGGGCACGGAGCTGCGCGCGGTGCTGTGGCAGGCGCTGGCCCGCATCCCGGAGCCGCAGCGCACGATGCTGGTGCTGCGCTACTACGAGGGCCGCACGGACCCGGAGATCGCCGAGATCCTGGGCATCAGCGTCGGCACCGTGAAGTCGAGCATCTGGCGCTCCCTGCGTCGCCTGCGCGACGACGAGGTGCTGAGCTTCGGCCGCGACGAGGCGGAGTCCTTCGAGGAGCTCGTCGCGTAACACCACAGACCACTGGCCAGGGGGCCCGTCCTACGGGGGTGGGGCGGGGGCCATTGGGGGGGATGAAGGCGGGATCGTGCGGCCGGGGGTCCGCACGGTCCCGCTTTCGCATGCGTACGGGGGAAGGTCCCGGCGGTCAGGCCGCCGGGGCGGGGGTGCGGTGGCGGCCGGCTGCGGCTGCGGCCAGGCGGCCCAGGGCCTCGTCGGAGCCGCAGGGGTGGGCGCCGAGGGCGATGTGGCGGGCGACGATGCCGCGTTCGGCCCGCATCAGGCGCCAGCCGCGGCGCAGCAGGAACAGCACCGATTTGCGGCCCTCGCGCAGGTCGCGGGCCAGGCGCCGGCGGAAGGTGGTGGAGGGCCGGCCGCGCAGGCACAGGGCGTCGGCGAGCAGCCCGAGCTCCTGGCAGCGGGCCGCGATGTCGGCCGCGAAGATCCCCTCGGCGATGAACAGCGGCGTGCGCGCGATGTCGAGGGTCTCGGTGCCGGTGCGGGAGGAGGTGGCGATGTCGTACACCGGGACCTCCGTGCGGCCGGAGCGGCACAGTTCGGCGACGGCCGCGACGGCGACGTCGGCGTCCCACGACAGCGGGGAGTCCCAGTCGATGTCGGAGCTGCCCTCGACCAGGGGGAGGGTCGGGTCGTCGCCCTCCTTGTAGAAGTCGTCCAGGCGGAGCACGGGGAGCCCGGACCGGGCTGCCAGGGAGGACTTGCCGGAACCCGAAGGTCCGGTCAACAGGACGACACGCGTAGGCAAAGAAGGGGAGCTGCTCACGGAACACCAGTGTGGGGCATTACCCCGCGCAGGGGATGCCTCTTGCAGCCGGTTGGTATCCAGGATCACACCTCGACTACGCTGCGTGCGCACGCGAACACGTTGACCGACAGCCCGTAGACCCACAGACCGATACAGGCGGGATCCCCATGGCACGTCACGCAGCCCCCGGCGCCTCTTCGCTGCGCTCCGCAGGGCTCACCCTCTCCATGGCCGGTGCGGCCCTCGCGATGGCCGCCGGCGGCGCCCAGGCCGGCGAGCTGTCGGTCCCGGCGGCGCTCTCCGGCGTCGTCGACCCGATCACGAACCTCAAGGTGAACCCCCTCGCCCACACGGGCGTGGACCCGCTCGACAACGGGCTCGCCACCAAGGTCGCCGACTTCCCCTCGGTCGGCACCGGCATGGTCACCGGCGTCCTGACCCAGGGCCCGTCGGTCGGCGAACTCCCCGAGGCGGCCTCGTCCTCCCTGCTGGGGCCCCTCACCGGCGGAGGCCGGTAGGGCCGGTAGGGCCGGTGGACGGACGCCGGCCCCGGCAGCGCGGGTGGCTGCCGGGGCCGGCGTTTGCGTACGGGTGAGCGGTGACCGGTCACCCGTGACCGTTGATCAGTACGAGGAACCCGAGGCGCCCAGGGAGCCCGTCGGGTGCCAGACCGTCTTGGTCTCCAGGAACGCCGTCATGCGCGACGTGCCCGGGTCGGCGCTCCAGTCGTCCACAGGCTGTGGACGCAGGACGCGCTTGAGGTTGTCCGCGGCAGCGATCTCCAGCTCCTTGGCCAGGGCCGCGTCGGCGCCCGCCAGGTCGATCGCGTTGACGTCCTGGTGGGCCGCCAGGTGCGGGCCCATCTCGGAGGCCTTGCCGGACAGGATGTTGACCACGCCGCCCGGCAGGTCGGAGGTGGCCAGCACCTCGCCCAGGGACAGGGCGGGCAGCGGGGCCTTCTCCGAGGCGATGACGACCGCGGTGTTGCCGGTCGCGATCACCGGGGCGATGACCGAGACCAGGCCCAGGAAGGACGACTCCTGCGGGGCGACGACGGTGACGACACCGGTCGGCTCCGGGGTGGAGAGGTTGAAGAACGGGCCCGCGACCGGGTTGGCCCCGCCCACGACCTGGCCGATCTTGTCGGTCCAGCCCGCGTACCAGACCCAGCGGTCGATGGCGGCGTCGACGACCGCGGCGGCCTTCGACTTCGACAGGCCCTCGGCCTCGCCGACCTCGCGGACGAACTGCTCCCGGCGGCCCTCCAGCATCTCGGCGATGCGGTAGAGGATCTGGCCGCGGTTGTACGCGGTCGCGCCCGCCCAGCCGCCGAACGCCTTGCGGGCCGCGACGACCGCGTCACGGGCGTCCTTGCGGGAGGACAGGGGGGCGTTGGCCAGCCACTTGCCCTTCGAGTCGCTCACCTCGTACACCCGGCCGCTCTCGGAGCGGGGGAACTTGCCCCCGACGTACAGCTTGTAGGTCTTGAAGACGTTCAGACGCACAGAGGTCTCAGACATCGAGGTAGGCCTCCAGACCGTGGCGGCCGCCCTCGCGGCCGAAGCCCGACTCCTTGTAGCCGCCGAAGGGCGAGGTCGGGTCGAACTTGTTGAACGTGTTGGCCCACACCACACCCGCGCGGAGCTTGTTGGCGACCGCGAGGATGCGCGAGCCCTTCTCCGTCCAGATGCCGGCGGACAGGCCGTACTGGCTGTTGTTGGCCTTGGCGACGGCCTCGTCCGGGGTGCGGAAGGTCAGCACGGACAGGACCGGGCCGAAGATCTCGTCGCGGGCGACGGTGTGCGCCTGGGTGACGTTCGTGAAGAGCGTCGGGGCGAACCAGTAGCCGGCGGACGGCAGCTCGCACGCCGGGGACCAGCGCTCGGCGCCCTCGGCCTCGCCGGTCTCGGCGAGCGCGGTGATCCGGGCCAGCTGCTCGGCGGAGTTGATCGCGCCGATGTCGGTGTTCTTGTCGAGCGGGTCGCCCAGGCGCAGCGTGGACAGGCGGCGCTTGAGCGAGTCCAGCAGCTCGTCGTGGATCGACTCCTGGACCAGCAGGCGGGAGCCCGCGCAGCAGACCTGGCCCTGGTTGAAGAAGATGCCGTTGACGATGCCCTCGACGGCCTGGTCGATGGGGGCGTCGTCGAAGACGATGTTGGCGCCCTTGCCGCCCAGCTCCAGGGTGACCTTCTTGTCGGTGCCGGCGATCTGGCGGGCGATGGCCTTGCCGACCGCGGTGGAGCCGGTGAAGGCGACCTTGTTCACGTCCGGGTGGGCCACCAGCTCGGCGCCCGCGTCCCCGTAGCCGGGGATGATGTTGACGACGCCCTTGGGCAGGCCCGCCTGGCGGCAGATGTCCGCGAAGAACAGCGCCGACAGCGGGGTCGTCTCGGCCGGCTTCAGCACGACCGTGTTGCCGGTGGCGAGCGCCGGGGCGATCTTCCACGCGAGCATCAGCAGCGGGAAGTTCCACGGGATGACCTGGCCGGCCACACCGAGCGGGCGCGGGTTCGCGCCGTAGCCGGCGTGGTCGAGCTTGTCCGCCCAGCCCGCGTAGTAGAAGAAGTGCGCGGCGACCAGCGGGAGGTCCGCGTCGCGGGTCTCCTTGATCGGCTTGCCGTTGTCCAGGGTCTCCAGGACGGCCAGTTCGCGGCTGCGCTCCTGGATGATCCGGGCGATGCGGAAGAGGTACTTGGCGCGCTCGGAGCCCGGCAGCGCGGACCACTTCTCGAAGGCCTTGCGGGCGGCCTTCACGGCGCGGTCGACGTCAGCGGCGCCGGCCTGGGCGACCTCGGCCAGCACCTCCTCGCTGGAGGGGCTGACGGTCTTGAAGACCTTGCCGTCGGCGGCGTCGGTGAACTCGCCGTCGATGAAGAGCCCGTAGGAGGGGGCGATGTCGACGACCGAGCGGGACTCGGGAGCCGGTGCGTACTCGAAGAGGGAGGTCTTGGTGTCCATGTTCATGGGGTCTCAGTCCACCGTCACGTAGTCGGGACCGGAGTAACGGCCGGTGCTCAGCTTCTGGCGCTGCATCAACAGGTCGTTGAGCAGGCTGGAGGCGCCGAAGCGGAACCACTCGTTGGTCAGCCAGTCCTCGCCCACGGTCTCGTTGACCAGGACCAGGAACTTGATCGCGTCCTTGGTGGTCCGGATCCCGCCGGCCGGCTTCACGCCGATCTGGATTCCAGTCTGCGCCTTGAAGTCGCGCACGGCTTCGAGCATGAGCAGGGTGTTGGCGGGGGTGGCGTTGACGCCGACCTTGCCGGTGGAGGTCTTGATGAAGTCGGCGCCCGCGAGCATGCCGATCCAGGAGGCGCGGCGGATGTTGTCGTACGTCGACAGCTCGCCGGTCTCGAAGATGACCTTGAGGCGGGCGGCGGTGCCGTCCTCGCGGACGCAGGCCTCCTTGACGGCCTTGATCAGCTCGTAGGTCTCCAGGTAGCGGCCGGCCAGGAAGGCGCCACGGTCGATGACCATGTCGATCTCGTCGGCGCCGGCGGCGACGGCGTCACGGGTGTCGGCGAGCTTGACGGGCAGCGCGGCGCGGCCGGCCGGGAAGGCGGTCGCGACGGACGCCACCTTCACGTCGGCACCGTTCAGGGCGGCCTTGGCGGTGGCCACCATGTCCGGGTAGACGCAGACCGCGGCGGTCATCGGCGTCGTACGGTCGGTGGGGTCGGGGTGGACGGCCTTGGCGGCGAGCGCACGGACCTTGCCCGGGGTGTCGGCACCCTCAAGCGTGGTCAGGTCGATCATCGAGATGGCCAGGTCGATGGCGTACGCCTTGGCCGTGGTCTTGATCGAACGGGTACCGAGCGCGGCCGCGCGGGCCTCCAGGCCGACGGCGTCCACGCCGGGCAGCCCGTGCAGGAACCGGCGCAGCGCGCTGTCGGACGTCGTCACGTCAGCGAATGCGGTGAGGGTGGTGGGCATGGTCACCACATGAGCATATCTACGCGCGTAGCGACCTGTCACCCCCCAGGGCTGCACATCTGTGCGGGGTTGGCCACATCCGCGCGGGGAGGGTTCCGGGGAGGAGGTCCGGGCGGGGCTCGGAGGGAGGGTGAATCCGCTGGTCAGCGCCGTTACACGGCCATGACAGGAATCCCACGCTCCGGGGTCACGGGATCCGTAGATTTCTCTTCAGCAGCCCGCCAGATCCTCACCGGATGAAAGCCCGACAGAGACCCCGCGGCATGCGACTCTCCCTCTCATCCTCGACACTGCTTCAAGGAGTCGTTATGCGTACCGCCCTCCGCACCTCGATCGTCACCGCCGCCCTCGCCGGGGCGCTGCTGGCGCCCGCCGCGGCCACCGCGTTCGCCGCGCCCGCGGCTGCGGCCGCCGCGCAGAGCACGGCCTCGGCGCACGCGACCGCCTCGGACGACGACCGCTATGCGGGCGAGCCGGTCTACATCGGCGAGGGCCTCGTCGCGGTGCTGCGCAACAAGGAGGAGGGCCCCGAGGCCTGGATCCGGTTCGTGGGCTCGCAGTGGAAGCCGGGCGACCCGTACATGGTCCGCGTCCTGACCGTGCTGGAGCGCAGCCACCCCGGCGACACCGTGAACGGGCTCCTGCTGAAGCTGACCAAGGCGGACACCTCCGCCCCGGTGCTCACCGTCACCAAGGACGGGGTGACGGCCTCGTACCCGCTGCCGAAGGGCAAGGGCGCGGGTACGGGCAAGGACGGCGGAAGCTCCGACGCCGCCGCCCAGGCCCCGGTCGCCCCGAAGGCCCCGGAGGCGGCGAAGGCCCCGCAGACCACGGCCGTGCAGCCGGTCTCGGCCGCCGCACTGCCTTCGACGGCCGAGGTTCAGACGCCGGAGCAGGCGCAGGCGCAGGCGCAGGCGACGGACCAGGGTGCGAAGCCCGCCGCCGCACCGGCGGACGTGAAGCCGCAGACGGGCGCGCAGACCCTCGCCGCGCCGCAGGGCCCGGTCGCCGCGGACGCCGAGCTCGCCGCCGCGGACGCCGACACCGACGACACCACCACCGCGGCCGCGGGCGCAGGGCTCGTCGCGATCGTCGCCGCGCTCTGTGCGGCCCACGTGGCCCGCACCCGCCGCGCCCGCAACGGCGCCTGAGCCTTCCCCGTTGTCCCACTGGAATGCCGCTTCCCGGCGGGCCACCCCTGCGGTGGCCCGCCGGGCCCGTTTCCGGCAGTACGCCGCTCTCGTGGGCCGAGACGCCGTGAGGCAGAATCGGCCCCATGAGCAGCCAGCAGCCCACCGAGCCTGATGAGCCCGTCTACGACGACCGGGTCTACCGCTCCCCCATGGCCGTCGTCACGGGCATCGCGCTGCTCGCGCTCATCGCGTGGCTGTGCGGGGACGCCCTGGTGCGCGGGACGGGCAGCGCCCGCTGGCTGGGGGCGGGGATCGCCCTGTTCGCCGTGCCGCTGACGGTGGCGTTCACGATCCGGCCGGCGGTCTTCGCCAACGACAACCGGATGCGCGTGCGCAATCCGTTCCGGGTCATCGAGCTGCCGTGGGCCGCCGTGGACGCGGTGCGCGCCGGGTACTCGGCGGAGGTCCTGGCCGAGGGGGCGAAGTACCAGATGTGGGCGGTCCCCGTCTCGCTGCGCGAGCGCAAGAAGGCGCAGCGCCAGGGGTACAGCCGCCGCGGCGGGCTGACCGGCAAGGGCATGACCGTGCCGAAGGCGAATGGTTCGCCGGACGGCGGTGCGCCCGCCGATCCACAGCGGGCACACGCCGACCAGGTGGTGGAGGAGCTGCGCGAGCTCGCCGAGCGCGGGGCCGGCCGGGTCGGCGCGCAGGGCAGCGTGCGGGTGCACTGGTCGTACGAGATCATCGCGCCCGCGGTGGCGGGCGCGGTGCTGCTGATCGTGCTGCTGGCCCTGCACTGAGCGCCGGCGGCATCGGCGTCGGCTTCCGGCGCCGGCCTCGATGATCAGGTTCTGGTCGTGTCCCAGTCGGTGCACAGCGCCCAGATGACGAACACGGCGATGGCGATCGCGACCAGGCCCCACAGCGGCTGGTAGGGCAGCCAGAAGAAGTGGACGATCACCGCCAGCGAAGCCAGGAAGACACCGGCGAACCGGGCCCACACGGCACCCTTGAGCAGGCCGATGCCGGTGACCAGGACCACGATGCCGAGGATCAGGTGGATCCAGCCCCAGCCGCTCAGGTTGAACTTGAAGATGTAGTCGCCGATGCGCTGGTAGAACACGTCGTCCTTGGAGAGGGCGACGATGCCTTCCAGGATGGTGAAGACGCCCATGACGGTCATCAGGACGCCTGCGAACGTGATGCCGCCGGACGCCCACTCACGGTGGGTGCCGGACCGGCCGCTGGGGGCGGGGGTGGGGGTGGTCGTCATCGCGCCACCTCGTCTCTCGCTGAGCCGGATCTTCGTGAGATCTCGGATGGATGGGGCCATTCGAGCGTGCGGGGGCACGCCCGGCACGGCGAGTGGCACTGGGCCGAACGGGTGACGTCGGCGGACGTGGGCCGGGTACGGGTGCGCAGGGCGCCGTTCTGCCCTAGATCTCGCAGTTGAGCTGCACGTTCGTACCGCTCTCGCCGTCGCAGTCGTCGGTGCCCGCGCTGCCGTTGAGGGTGTCGTTGCCGGGGCCGCCGCGCAGGAAGTCGTCGCCGAGGCCGCCGGTCAGGAAGTCGATGCCGCCGGCGGTGCCGATGGAGTCGTTGGTGGTCTGGGCGTCGGCGTTGTCCCCGATGATGCGGTCGTTGCCGCCGCGGCCGTCGATGACGTCGTTGCCCGCGGTCGCCCCGGCGGGATCGCCGAGGCCGCTGTCCCCGGCGAGGATCACCTCGTCGGCGGCGCCGCCGAACATGCGGTCGTTGCCGGAGCCGACGGCGGTGCCGTAGTAGGTCTGGTGGTCGCCCCAGGCGCCGAAGCCGCCGTCCACGCCGAGGTCGATGATGTCGTCGCCGCCGGCGCCGGTGACGTTGCCGAGGATCGAGGTGCTGTCGCCGGTCACGACGCCGTTGTTGCCCGGTCCCTCCAGCAGGACGTCGTCCCCGGCGCCGTCGGCGTCGTAGAAGCCGGACGAGTCGCCGAGGAGGCTGTCGCTGCCGTTGCCGCCGTCCAGGCGGTCGTCGGCCCCGCCGGTGGCGTGGTCGCCGACGCTGTCGCCCGTCAGGCTGTCCTCGCCGTCCCCGCCGAAGAGCAGGTCCTTGGAGGCGCCGGTGGCCGTGCCCTGGACGGCGTAGTGGTCGCCGACCAGGAAGTCGCCGTCGGCGCCGCCCAGGATCCGGTCGCGGCCGGTGGGGCCGGTGGCGTCGCCGGTCCAGGCGATGTCGTCGCCCACCAGCAGGTCGCCGCCGGCGCCGCCGTCGAGCTGGTCGTCGCCCGCGCCGCCCGCGACCTGGTCGTCGCCGGGGCCGCCGATGAGGACGTCGTTGTCGCCGAGGCCGCAGATCTTGTCGTTGCCGCCCCCGCCGTCGATGACGTCGCGGCCGGCGGTGCCGATGATCACGTCATCTCCGGGCGTGCCGACGGTGCCCGTGGCGGGCGCGTTGAAGCAGGTCGGCACGTCGTCGGCGGCGTGGGCCGGGGTCACACCGAGGCCCGTCAGGGCGGCGGCGAGGGCGTGGGCGCCCACGAGGGAGACGAACGTGCGCAGGGGCCGGACCCGCCCCCATGCGGTTCTGCGGTGTACGAGCATGCCTGCCGTCCTTCCGTGGCGTGTCGTATGCATCGGTGTGCATGCGGCGGCGCGGGTATGCGTCGCGCTCACTGTGCGTGGTGGCGGCCGGGGCCCGGGGCGGACGCGTCCACCGCACCGGTCTTTTCATCCGATCGGATTCTCATCGGACTCCACCGGCCGGAACGGACCGGAACCGAAGCCGCCGGCAGGGGCGTCCTCGCAGGTGTGCAGCGTCATGAGGTCGGCCACCGCGCCGCCACCGCCATACACCTGCGGCTCCGGCTCCTCGGCGGGGGCCTGCTGGTCGCCCATCTGCTCCTCGTCGCCTGGCTCACCCTGCGTCCCCTGGACGTCCCGTGGGCGGCGGCCGCCAATCTGACCCCGCTGGAGGGGATCAGGGCCGATCTCGCGCTCGGGCCGCTGGAGGCCGCCCGCCGGATCGGGGAGGGGCTGGCGCTGCTCGCTCCGCTCGGTGTCCTGCTGCCGCTGGCCAGCGGGAGCCTGGCGCCCTCGCCGCTGGCCGCGTGGTCCTCGCTGGCCCGGACCGCCGCCGCGGCCGTGCTGGTTTCGCTGAGCATCGAGATGCTGCAGAGCGCCGTCCCGGGCCGGGTCGTCGACGTGGACGCGGTGCTGCTGAACACCCTCGGCGTGGTGCTGGCGCACGTGGCCGTCGTACCGGCGCTGCGCGCGCGGCTGCGGCGCTCGCGCAAGGCCCTGGCGGAGGTCCCCCAGGGGTCCACCCCGAGAATTCCCAGGGTCGGGCTCGGTCCGTGGACCGACGTTCTGTCGGCGGTGCCGCGGGAGTATTGAGGCATCGCGGGAAACTCCCGCGAACACCTCGGAGGAGATCCCATGAGCGCCCTTGTTCGACCCCGTGACGGCCGCTGGATCGGCGGCGTCTGCGCCGGACTGGCGCGACGCTTCGGAATTTCCGCGAACACGATGCGGGCGATATTCGTCGTCTCGTGCCTGCTGCCCGGCCCGCAGTTCCTGATCTACCTGGCGCTGTGGGTGCTGCTGCCCAACGAGAAGTCCCCCTCCACCGCCTGGTGACCGGCCGGGCGGTGACGCACCGCCCGGTGGTCGGCCGCACGGCGGTCAGCGTGCGCTGCGGTCAGCGTGCACGGCGGTCAGCGTGCGCTGCGGACCTTCTCCACCTGCTTGTCCGCCACTTCCTGCGGGACCAGTGCCTTCTGTCGGCCCGCGGCCACGTTGAGGGCCATCAGCCGGACGACGGTGTCGCCCTGGCGTACGACGACCACGTGGACCTGGGCGGAGACGCCCTGCGCGGCGGCCGTGGTGGTCCAGCTGACGGTGTCGTCGCCGGACGTCCTGTACGCGGCGGCGCGGACGTCGCGGTAACTGCCGCTCTGCTTCTCGACGGTGGCGGTGAAGCCCGTACCGCAGGCGGCGACCGCGTCCTTGAGGCGGGTGACGAGGGCCTTGGCGTCCCGCTCGGCGTAGGAGCTGACGGAGGCGGAGACGGCGAGCCCGACCTGCTTCTGGGAGCCGATCCCGCGGTTGACGGTCTCCCGCGCGGCCGGGTCGGGCTTGTCGCCCATGATGTCGGCGAGCGGCTGGCAGGCCTTGCGGTCGGCCTGGGGCTGCCCGTCGGGGGCGTTGGGGTTCTTGCCCTGGGCGGAGACCTGGTAGCCGGGCAGGTCGCCCTGTTCCAGGGCGGAGCGCTCCAGCCGGCTGCCGCCGGTCTTCTGCGCGGCGGGGCCGGAGGGGGAGGCAGCGCCCGGGGAGCCCGCGGCGGAGCCGGCCGGGGTGGAGTTCTTGGGGTCCGGGGGGTCCGGCGCCTTGCCGCCCGCGGGCGCGCCGCTGCTGCACCCCGCGGCGCCCAGCAGCAGGGCGGGCAGCAGGACGGCCGTGGTGGCTTTGGCCGTGAACCGTGTCTTCAGGCGCATGAACCGGTGACCTCTCACCTCTCCGCCGGCTGCTGCCGGGCGGTCTCCCGCCCTTTCCCGGAGGGGCAGTTGGCGGGGATCCTGGCACAACGGCACCGCGCGGCGCACCCCGGTCGAACCGGCGTGCGCCGCGCGTGCATGCGTACGAATCCGGCGCGGAACCGGCAGGGAACCGGCACGGATCGGCGCGCGGATCGGCGGGGGTCAGCCGCCGAGGGCGCCGCCGATCGGCAGGCCGCCGAGGGTCGGGCCGACCGCGTCCGTCAGCTGGCCGAGCGGGGCCGCCGGGTCGCTGGACTGGCCCTCGGTGCTCATGTGCTGCTGGCTGGTGAGACCCTGGAGCGCGCCGGTGGCGGTGCCCAGCGCGTCGGTCAGGCCGACGGCGGGAACGGCGGCGGAGGCGGTGCCGGCAGCGGCGGCGGCGAAGGCGGCACCCACGGCGGCGGCACCGAGGATCTTGGCGGCTGACTTCTTCATGAAGGATCGTCCTTGCGACGGGGAACGGAGCGGCTCCGCAAACTAGTCACTTCAAACGGCCGCCCGCAAACATCCTTAAATACGAGAAAGCGCCCGGGAATTGCTCCTCCCGGACGCCTTCATTCCGTCAGGTCGTGGCCTAGGCCGAAACAGAACCGCTGGTGGAGGCGGTCTGCCGGAACAGCCATTCCGACTTCAGCTCGGCATAGCCGGGCTTGATGACTTCGTTGATCATGGCCAGTCGTTCATCGAAAGGAATGAACGCGGACTTCATGGCATTGACGGTGAACCACTGCATGTCGTCGAGCGTGTAGCCGAAGGTCTCGACCAGGTGCTCGAACTCGCGGCTCATGCTGGTGCCGCTCATCAGCCGGTTGTCGGTGTTGACCGTGAGGCGGAAGTGCAGCTTGCGCAGCAGCCCGATGGGGTGCTCGGCGTACGAGGCGGCCGCCGCGGTCTGCAGGTTCGAGGTGGGGCACATCTCCAGCGGGATGCGCTTGTCGCGGACGTACGAGGCCAGCCGGCCCAGCTTCACCGAGCCGTCGGCGGCGACCTCGATGTCATCGATGATCTTCACGCCGTGGCCGAGGCGGTCGGCGCCGCACCACTGCAGGGCCTGCCAGATCGACGGCAGGCCGAAGGCCTCGCCCGCGTGGATGGTGAAGTGGTTGTTCTCGCGCTTGAGGTACTCGAACGCGTCCAGGTGGCGGGTGGGAGGGAACCCGGCCTCGGCGCCGGCGATGTCGAAGCCGGCCACGCCGTTGTCGCGGTAGCGGTTGGCCAGCTCGGCGATCTCCAGCGCGCGGGCGGCGTGGCGCATCGCGGTGAGCAGGGCGCCGACGCGGATGCGGTGGCCGTTGGCCCGGGCACGGCGCTCGCCCTCGCGGAAGCCCTCGTTCACGGCCTCGACGACCTCTTCGAGGGTCAGGCCGGCTTCCAGGTGCTGCTCGGGGGCGTAGCGGACCTCGGCGTAGACGACGCCGTCCTCGGCGAGGTCCTCGGCGCACTCGGCGGCGACGCGGAACAGCGCCTCCTTGGTCTGCATGACGGCGCAGGTGTGCGCGAACGTCTCCAGATAGCGCGGCAGGGAGCCGGAGTCGGCGGCCTCGCGGAACCAGATGCCGAGCTTGTCGGCGTCCGTTTCCGGCAGGTTCTCGTAGCCGACCTCGCGGGCCAGCTCGATGATGGTCCCGGGACGCAGGCCGCCGTCGAGGTGGTCGTGCAGCAGCACCTTCGGGGAGCGGCGGATCTGATCCGGGGTGGGCAGGTTGGGGGTCTCGCTCGTCATCTCCGCACTCTAACTCCTACGCGCGTAGAGCACCGGACGGCGCCGGGCGTCGATATCCAACAGAGACCGTACGGACGGGTCGCGTACACCTGTCAGTCTGAGACTGTTCCGCCATGTCACATGATGCGCCTCCGGCGCGCGGGGCCCGCCTGGGGCGGGCGGTCGGCGCGAACGGCACGTACTCGACGGTCAGCGGTGTGGTGCTCCTGCTCCCCGGGGCCTCCCGGTGGGCCCCCGGCCCGGTGCGCCCGCTCGCGCGGGCCCTGGCCCGGGCGGGCGGGGCGGACGGGCTGGTCGCCCACACCGTCGTCCACGGCGGGCAGGCCTCCCGCGAGGAGGACGCCCGCTGGGCGGCGGACGAGGCGGTGCGCCGGTACGGGGACGTGCCGGTGTGCCTCGCCGGCTACGACGCGGGCGGGCGGGCCGCGCTGCTCGCGGCGGGCCACGACGCCGTCAACTGCGTACTGGCGCTGGCCCCTTCACTGGACGAGGCGCCGCCGGGCGCGGCCGCGCCCGAGCCGGTGAAGCAGCTCTCCGGCCGGCAGGTGCTCATCGTGCACGGGACGAACGACGCGCGCTGCGACCCGGAGGCCTCCTTCCGGCTCGCGGCGCGGGCGAAGAAGGCCAACCGGACGACCTGCCGCTTCGAAGTCCACTCCGACGGCCACCGGTTACGCGACCACCAGTCCGAAGTCGTCGCGCTGGCCGTGGACTTCGTACTCGGAGCGATGTTCTCCGCGCGCTGGTCGCGGCCGGTGACGGACGCCCTGGCGGCGCCGCCCCCGCTCGGCCTGCGGATGCCGCTCGCCTCGGGCTTCGGGCGCTCGCTGCGCGGCTGAACCGCCTGGTCGGGCTCCGCGAGCGCGGGAGGCTCGCGCGCGCAATAGTGAGAAGTGGACTCGGGGGTGGTTTTCTCCTGGAGAGGCGATCCTTCATGACCATCGTGCGCAGGAGCTTCGACGAAGCCGACGAGACGCGCCCCTTCGCGGACGGCAAGGGCCGGCTGGACCTGATCCAGGCGGAGGGCGGGCCGGTGGGCCGCGCGGTGTTCGAGCCGGGCTGGCGCTGGTCGGAGCACATCAAGCCGCTCGCCGGCACCGACAGCTGCCAGTCCGCTCACACGAGCTACGTGGTGAGCGGCCGCATGCACGTCGTCATGGACGACGGGCAGGAGGACGACTACGGCCCAGGCGACTTCATGCAGGTCTCCCCGGGACACGACGCCTGGGTCGTCGGCGACGAGCAGTGCGTGGCCGTCGACTGGACGGGCTTCGGCGACTACGCGAAGGCGGCCGGCGGCTGACGGCCGCTGCGCCTGCTCCCGCCGACGGGCCCCGGGGCGGGGCTCCGTGGGCGGGCTCCGTGGCGCGGCGGTGGGCGCACCGGTCCGGTCGCGCCTGCCGTTCCGCCCCCTCACGGTCGGATGGCACCGGTGGATCCGGCGCGGCCACCGCCGTGCGCGGCCCGCGCACCGGGCGGCCGCCGTCATGGCGGGACGCGGCTGAGCAGAACGGTCCTGGTCGCGGACCGTCCGTGCGGGTCGGCTCCCCCGTACCGCGCTTCCCCCTCCCGGTGCGTCCACTCTGCCGGGCGGTCCGCCGTGGTTACCGCCCGTGAGGGCGTCGTCTTGCCGCCTTGCGGGAACACGAGGGGTTTACGAACCTCCCCAATCCGGGACGAATACGGTATGCCCGCCGACGCAGCCGTCCCCCCGCCCGGCGGCGACCTGAGCCCCGCCGCCCGGCGGCTGTACGCGTACGCCGTCGAGCGGCACTCCTTCGCCCCGGACGAGGCCACCGAGGCCCTCGGCGTGCGGGCGGCCGCGGCGATCACCGAGCTGGCGGCGGCGCACCTGCTCCAGCGCACCCCCGGCGGCGGCCCCGACCGGTGGAGCGCCGTCGCGCCCCGGACGGCGGCGGCCCGGGCGCTGGCTCCGCTGGCCCTGCTGGCGCGCGAGACCCACGACGAGATGGACCGGCTGCGCGGGCGGCTGGAGGCGCTGGTGCCGGCGTACGAGGCCGGGGCGGTCCAGCGCGACCGCAGCGGGTCGGGGCGCCAGCAGCTGGAGACGGTCACCGACCTGGGGGCGGTACGGGCGCTGATCGCGGAGCTGGTCGCGGGCTGCGAGAAGGAGCTGCTGGCCTCGCAGCCGGGCGGCGCGCGACCGCTGGAGACGCTGCAGGAGGCCATCGGGCGCGACGAGTCGCTGCTGGCGCGCGGGGTCCGGATGCGGACGATCTACCAGCACACGGCGCGCTACTCGCGGCCCACGGCGGCGTACGTGGAGCGGGTGACGGCGCTCGGCGCGCAGGTGCGCACGATCGGGGACGGGCTGATGCGGATGCTGATCTTCGACGGGCACACGGGGCTGATGGCGGTACCGGACCGCGTCGGGGCGGCGCTGGTGGTGCGCGAGCCGAGCGTGGTCCACTTCATGGCCTCGGCCTTCGAGCGGTCCTGGCTGGACGCGGAGCCGTTCCCCACGACGGTGACCCCGGAGGCCGCCAAGTCCCTCTCGGACGAGCTGCGCCAGACCATCGTGCGGCTGCTGTCGGAGGGCTTGGAGGACAAGGTGATCGCCCGCCGCCTGGGCATGTCGGAGCGGACCTGCCAACGCCACATCGCGGAGATCATGCGCGCGGTGGGCGCCAAGTCCCGTTTCCAGGCGGGCTTTTTACTGTCGGCTGCGGCGCCCCGGCGCTGGGACGATGCCCCGAGCCCGACGGGCGGCGCTGATACCGCTCCTTGAGGCCGGTCGGCCCCCGGTCCCGGCCGGCAGACCCGAACCCGCCCGGCGGCCGACGGACGGAATCCGGCGTGAGGAAGGGGTCCCGTTTCCAGGCGGGCTACTTGCTCTCCGCGGCCTCGGTGCCGCCGGGTGCGGGAGCGGGCGGGGGCTGAGTCGGGCCGCCGAAGGCTTCCGGGATGAGTTTGCCGCGCCGGGACAGCAGGAAGCGCTTGAACTGGGCCACGGGCGGGGTGTCGGGGTGGCCGTCGAGCCAGGCCACGCCGATCTCGCGGACGGCGCGCGGGGCGGTCACCGTCAGCTCGACCACGCCGGGGCGGGCCACCGCCGGGGGCGGCAGCAGGGCCACGCCGAGGCCGGCGGCGACCAGGCCGCGCAGGGTCTCGGCCTCCTCTCCCTCGAAGGCGACGCGGGGCGTGAACCCGGCCTCGGCGCACAGGTCGTCGGTGATGCGGCGCAGCCCGTAGCCGGGCTCCAGGGTGACGAAGGTTTCCTCGGCGGCCTCGGCGAGGCGGATGCGCTTGCGGGTCGCGAGGCGGTGGTCGTCGGGGACGACCAGGCGCAGCCGCTGCTCGTCGAGGCGCCGGGCGACCAGGTCGGGGGCGTCGGGCAGCGGCGAGGTGAGGCACAGGTCGAGCTCCCCGGCCCGCAGCCGCTCCAGCATGGCCTCGCCGTAGTTCTGGACCAGGGAGAAGCGCACGCGCGGGTGGTCGGCGCGGAAGGCGCGGATCAGGCCGGGTACGGTCTCGGGGCCGAGGGTGTGCAGGAAGCCGAACGCCACCTTGCCGTAGGCCGGGTCGGCGTCCTGCTGGACGGACTCCGCGGCGCGGGCGATCTCGGCGAGGGCCTTCTCGGCGGAGGCGAGGAAGGTCCGCCCGGCGGTGGTGAGCGCGACGGTGCGGCCCTTGCGGGCGAACAGCACGACACCCAGGTCCTGTTCGAGGCGGACCATGGCCCGGGACAGGGTGGACTGCGGGACGCCCAGCTCGTGGGCGGCGCGGGTGACGTGCTCGTGGCGGGCGACCGCGGCGAAGTACGCGAGGCGCGGGGCGAGCAAACCTGTCACGGGGATGTTCTCTTCGTAACGGTTCGTTGACATGCACCCTCCTGAGCAGTGCTGATGCACCAGTGGATCGATTATCGCGATTCTGTGCATTGGACGCATGAAAGGCGGCGGGTCTACGGTCGTGGCATGCCTCCCGTTCATACCGGGGCACCCGCCATCCCGGGTGCCTCCACCCCGTCGTCCCCGGACACCACCGCCGCCCCCGGCGCCACCGCAGTCGGCGACGCCCCCGAGGCCCTCGCCCCCGGCCGCCCCGGCTACCGCCGCATGAGCCTCGCGCTCTTCGCCGCCGGACTCGCGACGTTCGCACTCCTCTACTCCACCCAGGCCCTGCTGCCCGCGATCTCCGACAGCTTCGGGGTGACGGCCGGTCAGGCCAGCTGGACCGTCTCCGCGGCCACCGGAGCCCTCGCCCTGTTCGTGCTGCCGCTCAGCGCGCTCTCCGAGCGCTTCGGGCGGACCCGGACGATGACGGTCTCCCTCGCCGTCGCCGTCGGCGTCGGGCTCCTCGTCCCGTTCGCGCCCAGCCTGGAGTGGCTCGTCGCGCTGCGCGCCGTACAGGGCGCGGCCATCGCCGGCATCCCGGCCTCCGCGATGGCCTACCTGGCGGAGGAGGTCCGGCCGAAGGCGCTGGTCGGGGCGATCGGCCTGTTCGTGGCGGGCAACTCCATCGGCGGCATGAGCGGCCGCCTCGCCACCGGCTGGGCGGCCCAGGCCTGGGGCTGGCGGGCCGGCCTGCTGACCGTCGGCCTGCTGGCGCTGGGCTGCGCGGTCGCCTTCCGGGTGCTGCTGCCACGGGCCCGGTTCTTCCGCCCGGCCTCGCTGGACCTGCGCGCCGTCGGCGCCTCGGTCACCCGCCACCTGCGCGATCCGCTGCTGCTGCGGCTGTACGCGATCGGCGCCCTGTTCATGACCGTCTTCGGCGCCGTGTACACCGTCATCGGCTACCGGCTGGTCGAGGAGCCGTTCTCCCTCGGACAGGGCGTGATCGGCTCGATCTTCCTGATCTACCTGGTCGGTACGGCCTCCTCCGCGGCCGCAGGGCAGCTGGTGGCCCGGATGGGCCGCCGCGGGGCGCTGTACCTGGCGGTGGCGACGACCGCGCTGGGCCTGCTGCTGTCGCTGTCGGAGTCCCTCGCGGCGGTCGTCGCCGGGCTGGTGCTGATCACGGCCGGCTTCTTCGCGGGCCATGCGGTGGCCTCGGCCGCCGTCAGCCGGACCGCGGTGTCGGGCCGCGCGCAGGCCTCCGCGCTGTACCAGTCGGCGTACTACCTCGGCTCCAGCGCGGGCGGCACGCTCGGGGCGCTCGCCTTCCACGCGGCGGGCTGGGAGGCGACGGCGGGCCTGGCGCTGCTGGCGGTGCTCGGCGTCGTGTCGATCACCCTGTACGGCTCGCACGCGGCCCGCACCGGGCGCCGGATCCCGGCGGGGGCGGCGGCGGCCCGCTGAGCCCGGCCGCTGAGCCCGCCCGCTGAGCCGGACCGGAAGGGGTCCCGGGGGGGCAACTCCCCCGGGACCCTTCGGGTTTGTGTCCCGGGCTGCAGGTGTCGGACCCCTCGGGTAGGTTCACCGGGTATCAGGATCGACCAGGGGGACGGAAGAGATGACCAACACCGCAGACCTCCCGGCCGGCGCGGCCACCGCCCCCGATGCGGACGGCGGCCTGGAGGCGGCCCTGGACCGCTACCGGGTGGAGCTCACCGGCTACTGCTACCGGATGCTCGGCTCCTCCTTCGACGCCGAGGACGCGGTGCAGGACACGTACGTCCGCGCCTGGCGCAGCTTCGAGAAGTTCGAGGGCCGCTCCTCGCTGCGGTCGTGGCTGTACCGGATCGCGACCAACGTCTGCCTGGACCTGCTGAGCGCGGGCAACAAGCGGGCCCGCCCCATGGACCTCACCGCCCCGCAGCACCAGGCCACCGCCGTCCTGAGCGAGCGGCCCGAGGTGACCTGGCTGGAGCCGGTCCCCGACGGGCGGGTGCTCCCGCAGACCGCCGACCCGGCGGAGATGGCGCTGGCCAAGGAGTCGGTGCGGCTGGCGTTCGTCGCGGCGCTGCAGCACCTGCCGCCCAAGCAGCGGGCCGTGCTGATCCTGCGCGAGGTGCTGGCCTGGAAGGCCGACGAGGTGGCGGTGCTGCTGGAGACCACCACAGCGTCGGTGAACAGCGCCCTGCAAAGGGCGCGGGCCACGCTGTCCGCGCACCCGCTGCGCGAGAGCGAGAGCGCCGACCCGTTGGACGCGGAGCAGGTCGCGCTGCTGGAGCAGTACCTGTCGGCGTTCGAGGCGTACGACATCAGCCGGCTCACCACGCTGCTGCACGAGGACGCGGTGCTGTCCATGCCGCCGTTCGACCTGTGGCTGCAGGGACCGGCGGACATCGCCGCCTGGCACCTCAACCAGGGCATCGGCTGCAAGGGCTCGCGCCTGGTCCCGACCACCGCCAACGGGCTGCCGGCCTTCGGCCAGTACCGGCCCCGCGAGGACGGGCGGCCCGGGCACGTCCCGTGGGCGCTGCAGGTGCTGGAGGTCTCAGCCGGGCGGATCGTCGGGCTCAACGCCTTCCTGGACACCGCGCGGTGGTTCCCGCTGTTCGGGCTGCCCGAGCAGCTCGACCAGGCCCACCAGGCCGAGCAGGGCCCGCAGCTCGGGCCCTGCTCCGGTCACCGCGAGGCCGCGGCCCCAGCGGCGGGCGGTCAGCCGTAGCCTGGCCAGGGTCTCCACGGCTGCGAGCCCGGGCGCGGTGACCGCGCCCACGTCGCACTCCACGGCCCCGGCCCCGGCCCCGTACAGCTCCGCCAGCCGCAGACACACCGCGTCCGCGCCCCCCACCGCCACGTCCGGCCCCGCCAGGACCAAGGTCTCCGTCTTCACGCCTGTCAGACCGCCGCCCCCGCCAAAACTCATCGGCCCGGCCGTGTCACCCAGCCGGCTCCCCCGACACCTGTGGCGGTGGTCCGGCCATTCCAGCCCCGCCGGCGATCGAGGCGCGGGGCCGGGCAGAGCCCGGTGCCCGGCGGAGCCGGGTTCCTTGGGGGGGGGGGGGGCCCCCCCCCCCCGCCCGCGCGCGCGGGCGGGCGCGGCGCGGG
>NZ_JBEZVK010000013.1:37903-57809 GCF_040636955.1 Streptomyces sp. NPDC032472 | reverse complement strand
TGGCGGAGCCGGGTTCCTTGGGGCTCCGCCCCAAACCCCGCGCCTCAAACGCCGGCGGGGCTGGATCTTTGCCGACCCTCGGCTTCGAAGGCCGGGGCAGGGCTGGGATGGCCGGGCCCCGGCTCCGACAGCAGACGGCATCCTCACCGAGGCGGGCGGGCGCACGGCAAGCACCCTGGGCGACGCGGGCCCCTCGAAGCCGGCGGCCCGGCAACACCGGCCCCGCCGGCGATCGAGGCGCGGGGCCGGGGCCGGCGGGGCGGCGAGGCGGTGGGGTCAGGCGATGCGGTCCAGGACGATCGGGGTCGGCTGGAAGGGCGTGCCCGCCGGGGCGATGTCGTACGAGCCCTCGAGCGAGGCGAGGGCGTACTCGAACTTCTCCGGGGTGTCCGTGTGCAGCGTCATCAGCGGCTGGCCGGCGGTGACCTGCTCGCCCGGCTTGGCGTGCAGCTCGATGCCGGCACCGGCCTGCACCGGGTCCTCCTTGCGGGCGCGGCCCGCGCCCAGGCGCCAGGCGCCCACGCCCACCGCGTACGCGTCCAGGCGCGTCAGCACGCCCGAGGCGGACGCGGTGACCACGTGCTGCTCGCGGGCGACCGGCAGGGCCGCGTCCGGGTCGCCGCCCTGGGCCTGGATCATGCGGCGCCACACGTCCATCGCGGAGCCGTCGGCCAGCGCCTTGGCCGGGTCGGCGTCCTTGATGCCGGCGGCGTCCAGCATCTCCTTCGCCAGGGCGATGGTCAGCTCGACCACGTCGGCCGGGCCGCCGCCGGCCAGGACCTCGACGGACTCGCGGACCTCGAGCGCGTTGCCCGCGGTCAGGCCGAGCGGGGTGGACATGTCGGTGAGCAGGGCGATGGTCTTCACACCGCTGTCGGTGCCCAGCGCCACCATGGTGGAGGCCAGTTCGCGGGCGTCCTCGATGTTCTTCATGAAGGCGCCGGAGCCGACCTTCACGTCCAGGACGAGCGAGCCGGTGCCCTCGGCGATCTTCTTCGACATGATCGAGGAGGCGATCAGCGGGATGGCCTCGACGGTGCCCGTCACGTCGCGCAGGGCGTAAAGCTTCTTGTCGGCCGGGGCGAGGCCGTCGCCCGCCGCGCAGATGACCGCACCGGTGGTGTCGAGGACGTGGAGCATCTCCTCGTTGGAGAGCAGGGCGCGCCAGCCGGGGATGGACTCCAGCTTGTCCAGGGTGCCGCCGGTGTGGCCGAGGCCGCGGCCGGACAGCTGCGGCACGGCCGCCCCGCAGGCGGCGACGAGCGGGGCCAGCGGCAGGGTGATCTTGTCGCCGACGCCGCCGGTGGAGTGCTTGTCGGCGGTCGGGCGGGAGAGGGAGTCGAAGTTCATCCGCTCGCCGGAGGCGATCATCGCGGCGGTCCAGCGGGCGATCTCGGACCGGTTCATGCCGTTGAGCAGGATGGCCATGGCCAGCGCCGACATCTGCTCGTCGGCGACGACGCCGCGGGTGTAGGCGTCGATGACCCAGTCGATCTGCTCGGGGCTCAGCTCGCCGCGGTCCCGCTTGGTACGGATGACGGAGATGACGTCCATGTGGTGCTTCCTTCTACGCGCATAGAGGGGGGTAAGGGTGTCCGCGGAAGTACGACGGCCCCCCGCCTCGTGGGCGGAGGGCCGGTCGGCACGGTTATCTCAAGTGGTCCGGCCCGAAGGCCTGCGGCAGCATCTCCGCGAGCGGCAGGATCCCCTTCGGGGTCTCCACCAGCAGTTCCGGGCCGCCGAACTCGAACAGCAGCTGTCGGCAGCGCCCGCACGGGACGAGTACCTCGCCCTTGCCGTCGACGCAGGTGAAGTGCGTCAGCCGGCCGCCGCCGGTGGCCTGGAGGGAGGAGACCAGCCCGCACTCGGCGCACAGGCCGAGCCCGTAGCTGGCGTTCTCCACGTTGCAGCCGGTCACGATCCGGCCGTCGTCGACGAGGGCTGCGACGCCGACCGGGAAGCCCGAGTACGGGGCGTACGCCCGGGACATGGCTTCCCGGGCGGCCTCGCGCAGGACCTCCCAGTCGGGAGTGGCCGCCGTCGTCACTTGCCCTGGCCCTTGCGGTACGGCAGGCCGTCCGCCTTGGGCATCCGCAGGCGCTGCGCCGACAGGGCCAGCACGAGCAGCGTCGTGACGTACGGAGCGGCGTCGACGAACTGGCTCGGGACGGCGTCGGTCAGCGCGTACCAGACGAACAGGCCGGCGGCGCAGGCCAGGGCGATCGCGGCCTGGAGGTGCTTCTTCTTGTACAGCTGCCAGACGACGACCACGACGAGCAGGATCGCGAGCAGCAGCAGCATCGCGTGGACGTTCTCGGCGCCGCCGCGCAGCTTGAGGCTGTACGTGAAGCCGAAGAGGCCCGAGCCGAGGGCCATGCCGCCCGGCATCCAGTTGCCGAAGATCATCGCGGCGAGGCCGATGTAGCCGCGGCCGCCGGTCTGGCCCTCCTGGTAGATGCCGGTGGAGACGATCGCGAGGAACGCACCGCCGAGGCCGGCCATCGCACCGGAGACGACCACGGCGATGTACTTGTACTTGTAGACGTTGACGCCGAGGGACTCGGCGGCGGTCGGGTTCTCACCGCAGGAGCGCAGGCGCAGACCGAAGGAGGTCCGCCACAGCACCCACCAGGTCGCGGGGATCAGCAGGATCGCCACGACGGTCAGCAGCGACAGGTTGGTGACGACGCCGCCCAGGATGCCGGCGAGGTCGGAGACCAGGAACCAGTGCTTGGCCTGGAGCGTGGCCAGCCAGTCCGACAGGCCGGGAACGGTGATCTCGGTGATCGGCTCGATGCGCGGGGACTGCTTGGAGGAGCCGCCCGGGGCCTTGTCGAAGGTGAAGTTCGACAGGTACTGCGTGAAGCCGATGGCCAGGATGTTGACGGCCACACCGGAGACGATGTGGTTGACGTTGAACGTGACCGTGATGATCGCGTGCAGCAGGCCGCCGAGGGCGCCGCCGACGATGCCCATGACGACGCCGGTCCACGGGCCCCACTGGTAGCCCGCCCAGGCGCCGAACCAGGTGCCGAGGATCATCATGCCTTCGAGGCCGATGTTGACGACGCCGGAGCGCTCGGCCCACAGGCCGCCGAGACCGGCCATGGCGATCGGCACGGCGAGCTGGAGGGCGCCGGAGACCTGGCCGACGGAGGTCAGGTCGTTGGCGCCGGAGATGACCCGGACCAGCGAGATCAGGGCGAGGCCGCCCGCGATGATCAGCAGGATCCAGGGCAGGGTGAGCTTGCGGCGGCCGCCGTCCTTCTTGGGCGCGGCGCTCGTCGCGGAAACGGTGCTGGTGCTCACGCCGCGACCTCCTTGTCGGTCTTGATGGCGTGGCCGGCGGCCAGCTCCTCGCCGACCTTCTGCTGCTGGCGGCGGATGCCGTAGCGGCGGACGAGCTCGTAGCTGACGACGACCGCGATCACGATCAGGCCCTGCATGATCGTGCCGATCTCCTTGGCGTAGCCGGCGGTGTCGAGACCGGCGGAGGCCTTGTCGATGAAGGCGATCAGGAGGGCGGAGAAGAAGATGCCGAGCGGGTTGTTGCGGCCCAGCAGCGCGATGGTGATGCCGGTGAAGCCGACGCCCAGCGGGAAGGACAGGTTGTACGTGTGGGACTCGCCGAGCAGGAGCGGCATGCCGGTGAGGCCGGCGACCGCGCCCGAGATGAGCATCGACGTCATGATCATCTTCTTGGCGTCGACGCCGGAGGCCTGGGCGGCGGACTCGCTGGCGCCGGTGGCGCGCAGGTCGAAGCCGAACCGGGTCCGGTTGAGGACGAACCAGTAGACGATGCCGAGGGCGAAGGCCACGAAGGTGAAGCCGTAGATCTCCAGGCCGTCACCCATGGACAGGGCCGGGAACCAGCCCGACTCGGCGATCTCGCCGGTGGTCAGGTCGTTGGAGCCCGCCGGCTGCACGCCGAGGTTCTTGGGCAGGATCAGCCAGGCGATCAGGGCGGTGGCGATGGCGTTGAGCATGATCGTGGAGACGACCTCGCTGACGCCGCGCTTGGCCTTGAGGACGCCCGCGATACCGGCCCAGAAGGCACCGGTGAGCATGGCCACGGCCACGATCAGCAGGATGTGCAGCGGGCCGGGCAGCGTGACCGCGGTGCCGACGACGGCCGAGATCATCGCGGCGAGGCGGTACTGGCCGTCCACACCGATGTTGAAGAGGTTCATCCGGAAGCCGATGGCCACGGCCAGGGCCGCCAGGTAGTAGATGCCCGCCTGGTTGATGATCAGGACCTGGACGTCCTCGTAGCTGCCCTGCTCGACCATGATGCGCAGCGGCTCGATCGGGTCCACGCCCGAGGCGGCCAGCACGATCACGGTCAGTACGAAGGCGCTGACCAGGGCGAGCGCCGGGCCGGCGATGGCCAGGAGCAGCCGGTCCTTGTCGAATTTCTTCATCGGGCCTCGTCCTCCGTCGTGTCACCGTCGGCAGCGGCGGAGTTGGTGTCGGTTGCTTCCAGGTGGCCCCGAGCGGCGCCCGTCATGGCGGTGCCGAGCTCCTCGGGCGTGATGGTCGCCGGGTCGGCGTCCGCGACCAGGCGGCCGCGGTAGATGACGCGCAGCGTGTCGGACAGGCCGATCAGCTCGTCCAGGTCGGCGGAGATCAGGAGCACGGCCAGGCCCTCGCGGCGGGCCTCGCGGATGGCGTCCCAGATCTGCGCCTGCGCGCCGACGTCCACACCGCGGGTGGGGTGGGCGGCGATGAGGAACTTCGGGTTGTGGCTCATCTCGCGGCCGACGATCAGCTTCTGCTGGTTGCCGCCGGAGAGGGAGGCCGCGGTCACGTCGATGCCGGGGGTGCGGACGTCGTACTCGCGCACGATCCGCTCGGTGTCCTTGCGGGCGGCCTTGGGGTCGAGGATGCCGCGCTTGGAGTTGGGCGCCTCGGTGACGTGGCCGAGGATGCGGTTCTCCCAGAGCGAGGACTCCAGCAGCAGGCCGTGGCGGTGGCGGTCCTCGGGGATGTACCCGATGCCGTCGACGCGGCGCTTGCGGACGGGGGCCTTGGTGATGTCCTTGCCGTCCAGCGTGATGACGCCGGAGTCGGGGGTGCTCATGCCCATCAGGGCTTCGATCAGCTCGGTCTGGCCGTTGCCCTCCACACCGGCGATCCCGAGGACCTCGCCCTTGTGGATGGTGAAGCTGACGCCGTCCAGCAGCAGGCGCCCGGCCACCGGGGCCTCGTGCACGTACGTGCCGCCCGGCGACGGCTGCGGCGCGGCGGTCGTCTGGGGAGCGGCGCTCACTCCGGACTCGGCCAGCGTCAGGTTCTCCACCGTCAGCATCGGGATGTCCGTGACCGTCGACTCGCGGGTCTCCGGGGTGGGCAGCTCGGCGCCGACCATCAGCTCGGCGAGCTGCTTGGTCGTCGCGGTCTTGGGGTCGGCGGTGCCGACCGTGGTGCCGCGGCGGATGACGGTGATGTCGTCGGCGACCTTCAGCACCTCGCCCAGCTTGTGCGAGATGAAGATGACGGTCAGGCCCTCGGCCTTGAGCTCGCGCAGGTTGTCGAAGAGTGCGTCCACCTCCTGCGGCACGAGCACGGCGGTGGGCTCGTCGAGGATGAGGGTCCGCGCACCGCGGTAGAGGACCTTGAGGATCTCCACGCGCTGGCGGTCGGCGACGCCGAGGTCCTCGACCAGGGCGTCGGGGCGCACGCCGAGGCCGTACGCGTCCGAGATCTCCAGGATCTTCTTGCGGGCCTTGGCGCCGATGCCGTACAGCTTCTCGCCGCCGAGGACCACGTTCTCGAGGACGGTGAGGTTGTCGGCGAGCATGAAGTGCTGGTGGACCATGCCGATGCCCCGGGCGATGGCATCGCCCGGGTTGCTGAAGGAGACCTGCTCCCCGTCGATGGCGATGGTGCCCTCGTCCGGCTTCTGCATGCCGTAGAGGATCTTCATCAGGGTCGACTTGCCGGCACCGTTCTCACCGATCAGGGCGTGGACCGTGCCCTTGCGAACGGTGATGTCGATGTCCTTGTTGGCAACGACGCCGGGGAAACGCTTGGTGATGCCGTGCAGTTCTACGGCGGGGGGGCTGGACGCGTTGATGACGCACTCTCCTTGGCGCGGAAGGAGCTGGAAAAGCCTTGAGGCAGGGGGACAGGGCGGGGAGAGAAGGTACCGCGTCCACGGAACCTCTACGCGCGTAGCACTGTCGAAAGTGAAAACTTGCGGCCAACCGGCCACAAGATCACGACACGGAACACGGCTTCGGGGCCCGGGAGCGGTAGAGACCGCCCCCGGACCCCGTAAGACCACTACTTCACGTCGGCGACGGCCTTACGGCGCGGTCTTGACGGTGATCTTCTTGGCGATGATGTCGGCCTTCGCCTTGTCGACGGCGGCGATCAGGTCGGCCATCTTCTTGTACTCGGGGTTGGAGTCGGCCAGGCCGACGCCGTTCTTGTCCAGGCCGTAGCGGACCTCGCTGGTCTGCGGCTTGCCGTCCTCGACCGACTTGATCAGGTTGTAGACGGCACCGGACACGTCCTTGGTGACCGAGGTCAGGATGTGGTCCTTGTACTTCGCCAGACCGGCCTGGTTGTACTGGTCGGAGTCGACGCCGATGGCCCACTTGCCGGCGGTGGCGGTGGCCTCGATCGCACCCGAGCCGGCGAGGCCGGCGGCGGAGTAGATCACGTCGGCGCCGTTGTCGAGCTGGCCCTTGGCGGCGGCCTTGCCGAGGTCCGGCTTGGCGAAACCGGAGAAGTCCGGCGGCTGGGTCAGGTAGGTCGACAGCACCTTGGCGTTGGGGTTGGTGTCCTTGACGCCCTGGGTGAAGCCCGCCTCGAACTTCTTGATCAGCGGAACCTCGACACCGCCGATGAAGCCGACCGTGCCGGACTTCGAGGCCTTGGCGGCGGCGACGCCGGCCAGGTAGGAGCCCTGCTCCTCGTTGAAGACCAGGTTCGCGATGTTCTTGTCGGTCACCGAGGTGTCGTCGATGATGCCGAACGTGGTGTTCGGGAACTTCGGCGCGACCTTCTTGATGGCCGGGGCGTAGGAGAAGCCGACGCCGATGACCGGGTTGTTGCCCTTGCGCGCGAGCTCGGTGAGGCGCTGGACCTTGTCGGCCTCGCTCTCGCCCTCGGTGGGCTCCGCCTCGGCGCCCTTGATCTTCAGGTCCTTCTCGGCCTTCTCCAGACCCGCGAACGCGGCGTCGTTGAAGGACTGGTCACCGCGACCGCCGATGTCATAGGCGATGGCGGCCGACTTCTGACCCGACTCGGACGGGGACGCCCCCGTGTCGGAGGACTTCTTTCCGCCACAGGCGGTGGCCGAGAGGGCCAGCGCCGCGGACGCGAGGCCCACGGTGGCGATCCTGGTGATCCGGCGCAAGGGGAGGCTCCTTCAAAACCTGACCGAAGCGCCACTGACCGGCGCTGGTTTCGCGGCGATCGTAACGCGCGTAGATGTCAGTTAAAGGCCCGTTCATGAGTCGTTATCGGATCGTCGCGAACCGGACAGTGACCGAACAGTAACTGCGAAGGTGTCCAGCCCTTGATACACAAGGGCTGGACAGGTGCGCCGCACGCCGCTCAGATGTTGCAAAAATTTCTACCCGGTAGGCCGAGCGCGACGCCCGTCGAGCAGGGCGGCGGCGGTGAAGAACTCCACTCCGACGCCGATCGCGGCCTCGTCCACGTCGAAGTCGCCGCGGTGCAGGTCCCTCTTCACGCTGGCGCCCGGGGGGTGCACGCCGAGGCGGGCCATGGCCCCGGGGACGTGCTCCAGGTACCAGGAGAAGTCCTCGCCGCCCAGGCTCTGCTCCGTGTCCTCGACCGAGCCGGCGCCGCGCCGGGCCGCCATCGCCTCCCGCAGCAGTTCGGTGACCACCGGGTCGTTCACCACGGGCGGGACCCCGCGCACGTAGGTGATCTCCGACTTGGCCCGGTGCACCCCGGCGATCTCGTCGATCGCCGCGTGGATCTGGTCGGGCGCCTCGTGCCAGGCGTTGATGTCCAGGCAGCGGATGGTTCCGGAGAGCTCGGCGTGCATCGGGATCACGTTGCACGCGTGCCCGGCCTCGATCCGGCCCCAGGTGACCGACATGCCCGAGCGGGCGTCCATCCGGCGCGAGAGCACCGCCGGCAGGTCGACCGCGACCCGGGCCGCCGCCGTGACCAGGTCGGTGGTCAGGTGCGGGCGGGCCGTGTGACCGCCGGGGCCCTCCAAGGTGATCTCCAGGCGATCGCACGCCGATGTGATCGGGCCCGCCCGCAGCCCGATCTTCCCCGCGTCGACCCGCGGGTCGCAGTGCACCGCGATGATCTTCCCCACGCCGTCCAGGGCGTCGGAGGCGATGGCATCGGTGGCCCCGCCCGGCAGCACCTCCTCGGCGGGCTGGAACAGCAGCCGCACCGGCCTGGGCAGCCGGCCCTGGCGGTCGAGCTCGGCGAGGACCAGGCCGGCACCGAGGACGACCGCGGTGTGGACGTCGTGGCCGCAGGCGTGGGCCCGGTCGGGGAAGGTCGAACGGTAGGCGACGTGGGTCTTGGCATCGGGGATGGGCAGGGCGTCGATGTCCGCACGCAGGGCCAGCATCGGCCGGCCGCCGTCCCAGGTGCCCACGTCGCATACCAGCCCGGTTCCGGACTTCAGCACGCGCGGGCTCAGGCCGGCTTTCTCCAGCCGGGCCTTGAGGGCCGCCGTGGTGCGGAACTCCTGGTGTCCTAGCTCGGGGTGCATGTGCAAGTCCCGGCGGAAGGCGATCAGTTCGGCACGCAGATGATCCGGAAGCTTGCCGGGCAGCTCGGGCTGGGAGGGCACGCCGGGCAGGACGGTCTGGGACTCGCGGGACATCAACTGGTTCACCCGTTGAAGGGTAGGCGCACGAATGGCCCAACTGGATGGAGATCAGCAAAAGTTCATGCCGTCAGGGGAAAAAAACCAGACCTATGGACGCATGACCGGATGGCGCCGGGGGTAAACTCGCGCGCTCATCCGGCCGCCGGAGCTGCCTGAACAGGGATTCTCTGCACATCACGGGCGGATTCGGTGACCGAGGCGAGGAAGCCCCCGGCGCGCGGGGAGGCGGAGCCGGTGAGCCATGCCGGGTCCACCTCGCATACGGCGACCGTCACCCCCGTACCGGTCAGCGCGTACGGCAGCGTGTGGACGACCGTGGACGGGAAGCTGACGACCGTTCGGCCGATCGGTCCCCGACGCGCCGTCAGCTCCAGAGGCAGGTCCGGCCGTACGATCTCCAGCCCCGTCGCCTCGCTCAGCGCGCGCAGCTTCTCCGGGGACTCGCGGCGGTGCGCGAAGTAGCGGGTGGCGCCGTGGCGCAGCGTCAGGGCGCGCACCGCCTCCAGGTAGCGGGCCCCGTCGACCACGCCGGTCTCCACGAGCGAGGTGCCGACGAGGTCGGTGCCGCGGGTCAGGCGGGGCGGGCCGAAGCGGGCGCGGGTCCAGGCGAAGTCGTTGACCCGGAGCGTCATGGTGCCGTGCACGCTGACCGGCATGGAGGTGAACACCTCGATGCGGCGGCCCGTGCCGGCGGCCGGGGTGAACCGGCGGCGGGCCGTCGCCGAGACCGGCGCGTACGCGAGCTCGCGCAGCCGGGCCGGCAGGCCGCCGCGGCCGATGCGGTGCCAGCGCACCAGGCGCTCACCGCGGGCGGTCTGGGCCGCGAACTCCAGGGTGGCGGTGCCGTCGTCGACGACGACGAGCTCCTCGGCGCGTACGAGGGTCAGCAGCAGCTGCACGTACCGGGAGAACGGGTCGCCGACGACGACGCGCCGGGCGGCGCGGACGTCCCGGGCCAGGGCGGCGAGCGCCCGCAGCGGGGCGAGCCGGCTGCCGCGGGCCTCCTGCCAGCGGACCTCGTACCCCTCGTCCCGGGCGAGCCCCGCCATGCGGCGCAGCTGGCCGCGGGACATGGGGTCGGTCGGGGGCAGGACGACGATCCGCAGCCGGTCGGGCGCGGGGGCGGCGGCCGAGGCGGCGGGGGCCTGCGGGGCGGCCGGGTCCGCAGGGGCGCCGGCCGCCCGGCCGGGCTGGCGCGGTACGCCCGCCAGCAGCGGGGCGCGGCCGGACGGGGCCGTGCCCTGGGCGTGGGCCCACTCCAGCACGTTCAGGAGCTGGACCGGGCTCTCGACGAAAGCCAGGGTGGGGGCTGAGGGGTTCACCGGGACTCCTCCTGTACTTCCTGTACTTCTCGTCAGGCGCGGGCTGCGGTGCTCGGGGGCGGGGCTTGGGGTGGGGGGTGGGGGGGGTGCGGGGTGCGGGGCGCGTCAGACCGCGACCGGCTCGCCCTGGATGCGGCGGAGCTTCTTCATGGGCGCGAGCTCGGACGCGTACACGCGCTTGACGCCGTCGCCGAGGGCGGTCTCGATGGTGCGGATGTCGCGGACGAGGCGGGTGAGGCCGCCTGGCTCGACGGAGGCGGCCTGGTCCGAGCCCCACATGGCGCGGTCGAGGGTGATGTGCCGCTCGACGAACGCGGCGCCGAGGGCCACGGCCGCCAGGGTGGTCTGCAGGCCCGTCTCGTGGCCCGAGTAGCCGATCGGGACGTTCGGGTACTCCTCGCGGAGGGTGTTGATCACCCGCAGGTTGAGCTCCTCGGGGCGGGCCGGGTACGTGGACGTGGCGTGGCAGAGGAGGATGTTGTCGCTGCCGAGGACCTCCACCGCGTGCCGGATCTGCCGCGGGGTGGACATGCCGGTGGACAGCACGACCGTGCGGCCGGTCGCGCGCAGGGCGCGCAGCAGCTCGTCGTCGGTGAGGCAGGCCGAGGCCACCTTGTGGGCCGGGACGTCGAACTTCTCGAGGAAGGCGACGGCCTCGGTGTCCCAGGGCGAGGCGAACCAGTCGATGCCGCGCTTGGCGCAGTGCTCGTCGATGGCCCGGTACTCGGCCTCGCCGAACTCCACGCGGTGGCGGTAGTCGATGTACGTCATGCGGCCCCAGGGGGTGTCGCGCTCGACGTCCCACTGGTCGCGCGGGGTGCAGATCTCGGGGGTGCGCTTCTGGAACTTCACGGCGTCGCAGCCGGCCTCGGCGGCGGCGTCGACCAGGGCCAGGGCGGTGCCGAGGTCGCCGTTGTGGTTGATGCCGATCTCGCCGACGACGTAGACGGGGCGGCCGGGGCCGGCGGTGCGGGAGCCGAGGGTGCGCAGGCGGGGGTGGTCGAGGGTGGCGGCGGTCATGGCGTGGGACGTCCTTCGGTCGGGGTGGCGGGGAGCGGGAGCGGGGCGTCGAAGAGGGGGGCGAGGAGGCGGGCGCGGGCCAGGTCGTGCGGGTCGTCGATCTCCAGGACCCGGGCGGGGTCGGTGGCGACGGGAAGGGTGCGGCCGAAGAAGCGGTGCCGGGCCCGGCGGAAGCCGGCGGCGTCCATGGCGTAGGCGGCGCCGGTCTCCAGCAGGTCCTGGGGGCGGTCCTGGCGGCGGGGGCGTACGGCCTTGTCGTGGTTGACGCCGGTCGCCCCGTCGGCGGCGGGGGCGGGGCCCGGGCCGGGTCCGGGGGCGGCGGCAGCGCGCCAGAGGAAGCCGTGGAAGGGGGCCACGGTCAGGGCGGTGTCGGCCGCGCCGCCGGCCACGGCGGCGGCGACCGACTCCACGTCGGCGGGGGTGAGGAAGGGGCTGGTGCACTGGACGAGCAGGACCACGTCCGCGGTGAGGGAGTGCAGTTCCTCGAAGGCTTCGAGGGCGTGCAGGACGGCGGCCTCGCTGCCGGCGGTGTCCCCGGAGAGGGCGGCGGGGCGGCGTACGGTGGCGGCGCCGGCGGCTCGGGCGGCGGCGGCGATGGCCTCGGAGTCGGTGGAGACGAGTACGTCGGTGACGGTGGCCGCGCCCCGGCAGGCGGTGACGGCCCGCGCCACGAGCGGCACCCCGCCGACCTCGGCCAGGTTCTTCCCCGGCACCCCCTTGGACCCGCCCCGGGCCGGAATCACGGCCAGCACCCGCTTCCGGCCGGCGGGCGGGTCGGCCGCGCCGCGCGGGTCGGTCCGCGGTGCCACGGCCCGGGGTGCGCCGGCGGTCGACGGCGCCGGGCCGGTCCGGGCGGTCACAGGTCCCCCAGGCGGCGGATCGCCGGGGCGACGCGCTGGACCCCGTGGCGGTACGCGCCGCGGGCGGCCTCGCGCAGCCGGCCGCGGAACCAGCGGCCGACGCGGGACCGGCCCTCCCCGCCGCGCAGGGCGCCGGGCAGCGGCGTCCCGTCCGGCGCGAGGTGCTGGCGGGCGAGGATCCCGGGGAGGTATCCGGGGGCGGTGGCGAGCGTGTAGTACGGCTCCACCGGCGGCAGCCAGGGCCGAGCCGCCAGCTCCGCGACCCGGGCACGCGCGACCGCGTACGGATCGGCCGCGGCCTGGGCCCCGGCGCCGGGGCGGCGCACCGCCCCGAGCCCCGGGGCCGTCCCACCCGCCCGCGGGCCGGTGCCGGCATCCGCGGCCCCGGCCTCCGCGGCGGCGCTTGCGCCCCCGGCGCCGACGGCGAACGCCGCCTCGGCGCAGTCGCCGACCTCGGCGACGGCGGCCCGGGCCTCGGCCTCGGCGCGGGGGCGGGACGCCGACGCGAGCTCCTCGGCCCTCGCGCCCGACCGGGGGCCGGTGCCGGTGTCCGGGGTCCCGGCCTCTCCGGTGGCCGTTGGGCCCGCGGCGGCGCCGACGGCGAACGCCGCCTCGGCGCAGTCGCCCGCCTCCGCGACGGCCGCCCGGGCCACGGTCCCCGTGTCCGGGGATCCGGCCTCCGCGGCGGCGGAGGCCACTCCCGCGCAGTCCCCGGCCCCGGCCTCGGCGCCTGCGCGGGGCCTCGGGGGCACGGCGCGGGCGGTCGGTGCGGGCGCGGTGGGCGGCGGCGCGGGGCGGACGCCGTGGGCGGAGAGCCAGGCGGGGGAGGCCTCGGGGAGGAGGCCCGCGTCCAGTTGGTCCCAGGAGGCGAGGCAGCCCGAGCCGAGGAAGTGGTGGTTGCCGAGGGCCTCGCGGATGCCGAGGTCGGTCAGGACCGCCGTCGGGATGCCCCGGTACAGGGACTCCAGGGCGGCCGTGGAGGACACCGTGACCAGCAGGTCCGTGCCGTCCAGTACCTCGCCCATGTTCCCGTACACCAGCCGGCAGTTCACGGGCAGCCCGCCGGGGACCCGCTCGGCGAGCCGCTGGTACGGCTGTTCCTCCAGGTGCGTGGTGTGCTCCCCGGGCCGGCTGCGCAGCTTGACGAGCACCTCGCGGTCGGGGTGCAGCCGTGCGTGCCCGGCCGCCCGCCGCAGGAGGTAGGCCCGGTCCGCGCGGCTGTCGGGGACCGACGGCTGGACGGCGAAGACCACCCGCCGGGCCCGGCTGCCGGCCGGCCGGTACGGGGCCCCGTCCAGGAACGGCAGGGCCGTCTCGGTGACGGACTCCGCGGCCGCGCCGACCCCCTCGTACACCGCGCGGAAGCGCTCGGCGTCGTGGCGGGAGTTGGCGAGGACGAGGTCGGCGCCGTGCCGCAGCAGCAGCCCGTCGGCGAGCTTCTCGTAGACCACGCCCACGTACCCGGTGACGACCACCGGCCGGGCGGCCGGGGCCGGCCACAGGGCGCGGATCCCGTGCAGCACGGCCTGGACGGCGCCGCCGACGAGGGCGAGGACGATGACGTCGGGGCGGTCGCCGACGATCCGGTCGAGGAACTCCGGGCAGGTCACCTCCGACAGCCGCCCGGCGTCGACCGCGACCCCGACCTCGCCGAGCTGGCGCGCGGTCGGCGTGGCGCGGCCGCGCAGCAGGTATCCGGTGAGGCGGTGGTCCGGCGCGAGGCGGCGGGCGGTCAGGGCGCCCCATTTCCACCGGGTGTCGGAATCCGCGAGTACGGCGACCTTGGGGCCGCGCCGCGTGTCTGCGTGATTGCTGACTGGCACCCGGCAGAAGGTATTCGGTGATTCCCGGGATCGGCCCAACGAGCAAACAACAGCGGGTTAACAGGCCGTCGACGAAGTGCGAATCCGCACCGGTTAACGCGCCAGCCCCGCGCCGTTCACACGGAATACGCACCCGCGCCATGGTGAATGCCGGACGACGGCATAACGTCTCGCGGGTGCCCAAGCTCTCTGTTGTCGTGCCGTTCTACAACGTGCAGACGTACGCACCGGATGCCCTGAAAAGCCTCGAACTCAACGCGCGGGACGATTTCGAGTTCCTGCTGGTCGACGACTGCTCGACCGACGGGACGCCCGACCTGCTGCGGCGGGCGGCGCGCGAGCTGCCCGGGGCGGTGCACATCGGACGCGAACAGAACGGCGGCCTGGCCACCGCCCGCAACACCGGCCTGGACGCGGCGAAGGGGGAGTACATCGCCTTCCTCGACGGCGACGACTGGCTGGCCCCCGGCCACCTGGCCCGCACGCTGGCCGCCATCGAGGCCCTGAGCTGCGATTTCGTCCGCACCGACCATGTCAGCGTCAGCGGCCGCACCCGCTCGGTGCAGCGGGTCCCGTACGGTCCGCAGCTGGTGGTGGCCGATCCGCGGGCCGGGATCCTGCCCGCCTCCCGCTCGACCTGCGTGGACTATCCGTACGCCTGGGCCGGCATGTACCACCGCCGGCTGCTGGACGGCGGGCTGCTGCACTTCACCGACGGGCTGCGCACGGCCGAGGACCGGCCGTGGATCTGGCGGCTGCACCGGCGGGCGGGGTCCTTCGCCGCCGTCGGCCTGCCGGGGATCTTCTACCGGCGCGGTATTTCCACCTCGTTGACGCAGATCAAGGACGAGCGGCAGCTCGATTTCATCCGGGCATTCGACCAGGTACTGGCCGATACGGCAGCCGACGCCGAATCGGCGCGGCTGCTGCCGAAAGCGGTCCGAACATACTGTGCCATTATCGCGCACCATATCGGGTCGATCGAAAAATTCGAACGGCCGGTGGCCGAAAAACTCCGCGCGCTGAGTGCGGCCGCCCTCGGCCGGATGCCGGGCGACCTGCTGGACCAGGCGCTGGACTCGATGGACGCCGAGCGCGCCTCGCTCCTGCGCCGCCTGCGCCGCGCCCACCGCCGGACCCGGTCCGCCTCCCCCTCCGTCCCCCCGGCCTTCCCGATCTCCCCGACCGCCGCCACGCGCGGAGGTGACCGCTGATGGCCCTCCCCTGCACCCAGGTCTTCGTCGCCTCCACCCTCTACGGGACCGCCACGCTCGCCGCCGCCCTCGACGCGGGCTGCTTTCCGCCCGCCGGCCGCCGCATCCTGCTGACCAGCAACCACGCCCTCGCCGCCGAGGCCTCCCCCGGCCTCGCCGCCCTGCCCGGCTTCGCCGCCCTGCGCACCCGCTTCGACGAGGTGATCGACTGGAACGCGGCCATCGCCCCGCTGCACCCCAGCTCCTGGACCCCGCGCCCGGAGGACGTGCCGCTGTGGGAGCGGCAGCTGCGCGCGCTGTGGGGGCTCGGCGAGGACCGCGTCGAGCTGGTCGTGGAGTCCCTCCAGGTGCCGCCCGCCCGCGCCCTGTGCCTGCTCTTCCCCGGCGCCGCCGTCGACGTGTACGCCGACGGGCTCATGAGCTACGGCCCCACCCGCTTCCGCCTCGACGCGCAGCTCGGCACCCGCGTGCGCCGGGTGCTCCACCCCGACCTGGTACCGGGGCTGGAGCCGCTGCTGCTCACCGAGTTCGGGGTCCGCCCCGAGCTGGTTCCCGCCACGGCCCTGCTGAAGGTGCTCGCCGAGCTCCCTTCGGAGGCGCCCGAGCTGGACGGGGTGGGCCACAATCCGGCGCTGCTGCTGGGCCAGTACCTCTCCGCCCTGGACCTGCTCTCGCCGTCCGAGGAGGAGGAGCTGCACGTGGAGATGGTCCGCGGCGCGCACGCCCTCGGCCACCGCGAGCTGGTCTTCAAGCCGCACCCCAGCGCCCCCGCCGAGTACTCCCGGCGCGCCGCCGCCGAGGCCGGGCGGCTCGGCGCCCGCCTCACCGTCGCGACGAGCCCGGTGCTGGCCGAGTCCCTGTACGAGCGGCTGCGCCCGGCCCTCGTCGTCGGCTGCTTCTCCACCGGCCTGCTGACGGCCGCCACGCTGTACGGGCTGCCCGTCGCGCGCACGGGGACGGGGGCGCTGCTGGCCCGGCTGACCCCGTACCAGAACAGCAACCGGATCCCGCTGACGGTGGTGGACGCCCTGCTGCCCGCCCTGTCGGACGCGCGGGCCGTCGACGGGTGGAGCCCGCCCGGGCCGGAGCAGGTCCGGGGCCGCCTGGCCGGGCTGCTCACGGCGGTCGGGTACGCCATGCAGCCGCAGATCCTCGCCGGGCGCCGCGCCGACGCCGAGCGGTACCTGGCCCACCACCCCGAGCAGCGCACCGGGAGCTACTTCACCCGCCGCCGCCTGACCTCCCTCGGGCTGCCCGGCGGCATCCCGGCGCGGCTGGCGTTCCTGCCGCACAGCCCGGCGGTGCGCCGCGCGGTCCGCCGGCTGCGGCGGCTGCGCCCGCTCCGGGCGCGCTGAGCCGGGCGAAGCCGACGCTCAGCTCGTGGCGAGCTTGGCGGCGAAGCCGAGGAAGAGCACCCCGGCCGCCGAGGTCGCCCCGGCCGACAGCCGCTTGCGGCGGCGGAAGGCCGCGGCGAGGCGGGTGCCGCCGAATATCAGCAGCGTCAGGTACAGGAAGCTGCCGAGCTGGAGCAGGGCGCCCAGCAGGAGGAAGGACAGCGCCGGGTAGGCGTAGCCGGGGTCGACGAACTGCACGAAGAAGGAGACGAGGAAGAGGATCGCCTTCGGGTTGAACAGGCTGATCAGCAGCGCCCGCCGGTACGGCCGCTCGCCCTCCCCGGCCGCCCCGTCCTCGCCGTCCTCGCCGGACGCTGCGACGCCGGCGGTCTCGGCGGCCGCGGTCCGCGACCGCCACAGCGCCCAGGCGCCGCGCATCATCCCGACGGCGAGCCAGGTCAGGTAGCCGGCGCCGAGCAGCTTGACGATCCCGAAGAGCACCGGGCTGGTCTGGAGCAGCGCCCCGGCCCCGGCGGCGGACAGGGTCATCAGCACGGCGTCGCCGGTGAACACCCCGGCCGCGGCCTTGTAGCCGGTCCGCACGCCGCGCCGCGCCGCGACGGAGAGCACGTACAGCGAGTTCGGACCCGGCAGCAAAATGATCAGGACGAGGCCGACGAGGTAGGTCGGCAGATCGGTGACACCCAGCATGCGCAGGAGTGTCCCATAGGGTTGCTCCTGTCGCACGGGGGATTTCACCAGGTGGAACGGGTGGGCTCGTACGCGCCCCAGACCTCGCGCAGGGCGTTGCAGATCTCACCCACCGTGGCGCGGGCGCGCAGGGCCTCCTTCATCGGGTAGAGGACGTTCGCCGTGCCGGCCGCCGCCTCGCGCAGGGAGGCCAGGGCCGCCGAGAGCGCCGAGCCGTCGCGGTCGGCGCGCAGTGCGGCCAAGGCCTCGCGCTGGCGGGTCTCGATCGCGGGGTCGACGCGCAGCGGCTCGTACGGCTCCTCCTCGGCGAGGGCGAAGCGATTGACCCCGACGACCACCCGCTCGCCGCTGTCGGTCTGGGTGGCGATGCGGTACGCGTTGCGCTCGATCTCCGCCTTCTGGAACCCGGCCTCGATCGCGGCGACCGCGCCGCCGAGGTCCTCGACCCGGCGCATCAGGTCGAGCGCCGTCCGCTCCACGTCGTCGGTCATCCGCTCCACCGCGTAGGAGCCGGCGAAGGGGTCGACCGTGTGGGGGACGTCCGTCTCGTACGCCAGCACCTGCTGGGTGCGCAGCGCCAGCCGGGCCGCCTTCTCGGTCGGCAGTGCGATCGCCTCGTCGAAGGAGTTGGTGTGCAGGGACTGGGTGCCGCCCAGTACCGCGCCGAGGGCCTGCACGGCCACGCGGACGAGGTTCAGCTCCGGCTGCTGGGCCGTCAGCTGGACGCCGGCGGTCTGGGTGTGGAAGCGCAGCATCAGCGATTTGGGGTCCTTCGCCCCGAATGTGTCGCGCATGATGCCGGCCCAGATCCGCCGCGCGGCACGGAACTTCGCGACCTCCTCCAGCAGGGTGGTGCGGGCGACGAAGAAGAAGGACAGCCGCGGCGCGAACTCGTCGACCGCCATCCCCGCGGCCAGCGCGGTCCGTACGTACGCGATCCCGTCGGCCAGGGTGAAGGCGATCTCCTGCGCGGGCGAGGCCCCGGCCTCGGCCATGTGGTAGCCGGAGATGGAGATGGTGTTCCAGCGGGGCATCTCGACGCGGCAGTAGCGGAAGATGTCGGCCGTCAGCCGCAGCGAGGGCTCGGGCGGGAAGATGTAGGTGCCGCGGGCGATGTACTCCTTCAGCACGTCGTTCTGGATGGTCCCCGTCAGCTGCCAGCCCTCGACGCCCTGTTCCTCGGCGACGAGCTGGTACATCAGGAGCAGCAGGGCGGCCGGGGCGTTGATGGTCATCGAGGTGGAGACCCGGTCGAGCGGGATGCCCTCGAAGAGGACCCGCATGTCGTCGAGGGAGTCGACGGCGACGCCGACCTTGCCGACCTCGCCGTGGGCGAGCGGCGCGTCGGAGTCGTGGCCCATCTGCGTCGGCAGGTCGAAGGCGACGGACAGGCCCGTGCCGCCGCCGGCGATGAGCTGGCGGTAGCGGGCGTTGGACTCCGCGGCGGTGCCGAACCCGGCGTACTGGCGCATGGTCCACGGCTTGCCGGTGTACATCGTCGGGTAGATCCCTCGTGTGTACGGATACGCCCCCGGTTCGCCCAGTTTGACCTCCGGATCCCACTCCGTCAGATCGCCCGGCCCGTAGACCGGTTCGATGGGACTTCCGCTCTCGGTACTCGCCATGTGACCAAGCCCTCCATAGAGAGAACGGGCCCGGGGCTGATACAACCTCTCCCGGCTGCGCCGGTGCGCCCCGGCGCGACGGTCGGCCGTCGCCTGCCCGACGGCCGCTGGTCACAATGGCGCAACATCCCGGGACCGTGTGCAACTCTCCACGCCCGCCAGGCATCACCTACATACACGACGTAGAAAACGGGGGGCTGCAATGCACCGCCAGAGAGTCATAGTCCGCGCCCTCGGGGTGGCCACCGCCGTCGCGCTCTCCGCGACCGCCTGCGGTCCGCAGAAGACGGAGCCCGCGGGCTCCTCCTCCGTGGTCCCGTCCGCGTCCGCGGCGGGCTCCTCCCCCGAGACCTCACCCTCCGCCGACGACAAGGCGGCGTCTCCCTCGGCGTCGCCGTCCCCGTCCGCCTCGGCCTCCGCGTCGCCCTCGCCGTCCCCGACGGTCAAGGCGCTCATGTCGAACGGCGACGAGAGCGACCAGGTGCGCGAGCTCCAGGCCCGCCTGAAGCAGCTCAAGTACATGACGGTCAAGCCGACCGGCTTCTACGGCTCCAAGACCACCGCCGCGGTCAGGGCCTTCCAGGCGAAGAACGGCCTGCCCGCCACCGGCTCGGTCGACGAGGCCACCTGGAAGAAGATCCAGGGCATGAGCAAGAAGCCCTCCGCCGACGAGCTGCGCCCGCCGGAGGTCAACGAGGCCGACGCGCCGGACCCGCGCTGCATGAAGGGCCGGGTGATGTGCATCAGCAAGGAGAGCCGCACCCTCGCCTGGATGATCGACGGCAAGGTCATCTCCACCATGGACGTCCGCTTCGGCTCGGAGAACACCCCGACCCGCGAGGGCGAGTTCAGCGTGGGCTGGAAGGCGAAGGAGTGGACGTCGACGATCTACCACACGCCGATGCCGTACGCGATGTTCTTCAGCGGCGGCCAGGCGGTGCACTATTCGGCCGACTTCGCGGCCCGCGGCTACAACGGCGCCTCGCACGGCTGCGTGAACGTCCGGGACAAGGGCAAGCTCGCCGCGCTGTTCGACCAGGTGAAGGTCGGCGACAAGGTCGTCGTCTACTGGTGATGCGCTGATCGGGTGAGCCGCCCGTACGACGAAAAGCGGTGGCGGGGGGGGGGGGGCGAGCACGGGGCGCCCCCGCGCGGGGAACA